>JAVWLC010000022.1:0-14629 GCA_036638175.1 Raoultibacter sp.
CAAGTGTTGGACACTGCTCAAAGGCAGTGGTTCCAATGGATGTGATTGTTGAGGGAAGGGTGACTGAGGTTAAGTTGGGACAATCTTTGAAGATGGGAGTATCAGGGGTTTGGATGGTTGAATTTTTTTGAGTTACCTGAGAGGTTTCTGGGGTTTGGGACTCACTCGAATTTAGGCCTAAAAAGTCCCCCCCCCAGCGAATTGCACCTTGAAGGTGTTTTTGCCATCGGTGATTTCTGAGGGGATTGAAAGATCTCCTGTAGGAGCTTTGCTGTACCAGCCAGTGAGTGTTGCGGATTGCGAGGTGTGGTCTACTAGATAGATAAGGCCGTCTACCAAGAGGGTTTCGGTTTGGGTGTCGGAGGTGGTGACAAGGGTGACGTCAGTGGTGATTTGGGAAGGCTTGGGGGCGGTCTCGGGTGCAACAGCAACCTCAGAGTTAATCTGCTCACCGAGAGAAGGCTTGGGTGCTTCTTCACTTACGACATCTGTTTTTGTATCTTCAGTAACCAGAGCAACCGTTTCGTTTACCCGTACTGGTGCTTCAACCTTTACGCCTACGGTGGTATCAGCATGAGCAATTGCGGGAGCTAAACCTAAGACAAGGGCTACGGTAAGTAGTAGGCACAAGGTAGTTTGTATCGTGTTTTGGTAAGTGCGTTTCATAACGCTTATCCGTCCTGGTGTTTTGTTCTATCGCAGGGTGAGCTCTTGAGTCAAGAACCCTTATTGAGTATACCAGCGGGTCAGGCCTTGATGAAGTCGCTAAATAGTGGGACGAGTAAATCAGGACCAACAAAGAATCGAGTACGTTATTGAGGTGTCTTTCAAGCAGTCCTCGTGAGATCACTCAGTAGTATCTGTTAGAGATTTGCATTGCTTCCGCTCCCCGAATTGACGCTTGCGTAGATCATCGCTACTTGAATGGTGACAGCATACGATAGAAAGTCACCATTCTTAAATCCGCGCTGCCGAATAGAGGATTTGAGTGCTTCTGTTGGTTTTTCCATTGTTGATAAAGCAAAATTTAATGTTAATAAGGCTCGTGTACAATAACAACGTGAAAGCAGGAAAAAGGAAGGAGCAGTGGCGTGGGAGAATATAAATGTAGCGAGCGCACCCGAACTAGAATCTACCAAGCCGCACAAGACCTTTTTGCTGAAAAAGGATTCAAAGATACTTCTCTGCTCGACATAGCAGAGAGAGCGAATATCTCAACAGGAACTCTCTATCGGTACTACCCATCAAAAAGCGATTTCTTGCTGTCTGTTGCCAATGGCGCCCTTGATGAATTGTCCTACTTAGCAGAGTCCTTACCAGAGAACATGCCTTGTGTAGAAAAAATCTATTCGCTCATGGAAAAGGACATGATTTATTGCCAAGATGCTTTGTCGTACACCAAAGACGATGATGATGAGCAATATTATATGCACCTAGCCCACCGTTCAGCAATTTACTCTTCTGTTAAAAATCTTCGTTATGCTTACGGCAATAGAAGCGCACTCGCGGATATATACAAAAAGATTATCATTTCAGGAATTGAACGTGAAGAGATTGCTTCATATGTCGACGCTGACAATATTGCCGATCTTCTTGTTGCTTTTTTCTTTCGGCAATTCGACCTTGCACTCCTTGAGCCAAAAGGAGAAGGTAGCCTTGAATCATTGCGCGATAAATTAGCTTCGCTTTTTCGGCTGATGTCTTAGCCAACACCCTAATCAAAATCCTATAAAACTCCGATTTGTCTTATTAGCCACAGGCTTCCTCTTTGAATTACTTGGCTGCGCTTTGGAGCCATTCGGCTGTCCTATATAGGGGCAGACTCTCTGCTCGCCCCATACCCAGGATTATAGCGAAAATAGAATAAAGAAACGGCTATTCGTCATTACCTTCGTAATATATTATGAGTTTAACTTAATTTTGAGTTTTACTCAAAATTACAAAGGGGGAATAACGTGAAAGAAACGGAGGAAATGATGCATGGTAAAAAAAGTAAGGTTGCAATATTCTTACTAACTATTTGTGTTACTGGAATGCTCGCAGCATGCGCATCACCACAAGCGCCATCAGAAAACAGTGGCGACAACAGCAAATCTCAAGGTGCCTACACTGATGGCAAAGTAGGTAATAAAACAGGCTTTGATCCCGAAGGCCCGTACGTTGAAAACATCGATCAGTACCCCCAGGTTATGGATGCTGAAAATCGTAATCAACAAAACGCAGACACGAACAAGCCGAACACGTTTGTTGACCAATTTGGATTTACCGTACAGCCCGTTCCCGCTGATCCAAAAGGTTTTAATATGACCTATCTCAATGCTGAAAACAGAGGATGTCTCTCCTGTCACACAACCATTGAAGATGCACTCATGAGCATGGATACTTGGCACACCGTGGGCGCCATGGGTTATCCAACACAACTCACCGTAGCAAACTGCATCGGTTGTCACTACAGCAAAGTGCATGGAGATCAGCGCCCAATGAGTTCCGATATGCATGGCATACACAATGGACAAGAAGGCTTCATGGAAATGGGTGGAACCTGCGATTCCTGCCATTTCGTCGACAACAAAGGTGACTTCCAAATGTGGGACTTCGCCAAGTACGATCAGTATCGCGGATTTACTGACCTTACTGCTGAAGAAGCAAACTTAAGCGTAAACTACGACCAAGATACTATTACGCCTAAAGAACAAATCTTTTTTGAAGGAATGCGTCAAGGCAGTAATCCAGACTCTTGGATGACAGATGACAAGAATATCGACCCAGATATTGCAGAAAATTGGGTACTTACAATTGATGGAGAAGTCGAAAACCCCATCTCTATGACCGTACCTGAACTTATAGAAAAATTCGGTACCGAAACGGTTGTCACCAAACAAAATTGCCTAGCAAATGGTGTAGCAGGTGGCTGGATTTATCAAGCCGAATTTACTGGCATTCCTATTTCAGCTATTCTCGAATACATCAAGCCCAACGAAGGCGTACAGTCTGTAATGACTGTTTCCGCCGACGATGCTTATAAGCTGAACCTCCCTGCAAAGTACTACCAGATCGAAGATGCTATTCTTGTAACGGAACTCAACGGAGAAACACTTCCTCCTAGCCAAGGATACCCTGTTGCTACTTGCTTCCCAGGGACCTCTTCTGCCTATATGATTAAACAGGTCGAGCACATTACATTCTCTAGCAACCCTACACCAATGGGTAAAGTTCCGATTGGTCAGTTGGTAAAAGACCCACAAACTGGAACCGCAATTGGCATGCCGAACAGTGCTGTACTGAGCCATCCTGACGGTGTTCTCCTTGAAGACCAAGCTGGCAAAGAACTCATCCTAGAAGGATACGCCGACGGCTGGGATGAGGCGATCAAAAAAGTAGAGTTTTCACTTGATCATGGGAAGACTTGGACCGAAATGCCGATGACGGAAGAATATACAACTGATCGTTGGGTTTATTGGCGGCTAAACGTTACACCCCCCGAGGCTGGCTCTTATCTACTTAACATCCGCACTACAAGCACGATGACTGACGGAACAGAACGCGTTTGCGACCGCAATACACAGTTCCTGTTCACTGTGAGCTAGGAGACACCATGATGAAAAACAATTATGGGCGCATTGTTGTGGGAACGGTTGCTGTTACTTCCATGGTTCTTGGTAGTGTTTCTTCAGCTGTTGCAGCAACGCCGCTCGAAAATGAAAATCAAGCTAAAATCGAATCCATTGCTGAGAAAAATCAAGATCTTTCAGGCTATAGCAAAACCGATGCTGCTGAGGGCATTTTCTCCTGGGACCAAGCAACGATTACGCCAAACAGTATCATTAAAAGTATGTTCGCCCCAGCGGTGAGCGCTCTTTGCCAAGCAACTGATGATTTCACCTCCATCAATCCGTTACAGTGGAAGCTTTCTGTTTCAGGTGATGTCGACAATGCGTTTACTGCCACTGTTGACGAGCTGGCTGCCGATTCGGCCGTCGAGCAAGTGATGACATGCTCCTGCGGAGGCAATCCCTCCGATGGGGCCGCTATCATCACCGCCGAAGTCAAGGGTATTCCCATTTCTGCATTACTCAATCGCGCTGGAACACTTGAAGGCGTTAATACAATCATTTTCATAGCAAGCGACGGCACTGAAGTTGCTTTACCCCTTGGCTATGTAGTAGGTCGTCATGCTGTAATTTCCTATCAAATCAACGATGAGGACCTTTCGGCATCAGTCGGCGGCAACAACCAACTTTGGATGACGCGGACCCCGGCTAACTACTTTGTCAGGGATATCGTGGAAGTTCGCCTTACGCAGGAAGATGTCGTACCTGCCAATCCAGGTGAAGGAGTGGATTATCCGAACAGCCCAAACGCAGGTATAACATCATCAACGGTGAAATAGGCGACGATCATCGCTACGCAGATCACGTAGTTGAAGGGTGCCCAAAATCAGGATAAGCACCCAGAGTTTTTAGCGTTTACGTGAATAATTATAGGTCGCAAAATAATGCCCCTGTTTCCATTAATGGGATTCGGGGGCATTTAGCGAAAATACTGGGCGAGGTCCGCATTGTCGCAGGCCTCGCTTTTTATTTGCTCAGAAAAGATGTTCCAATAAGTAGAATGAGCTTACCTATCTCCCCAACTTCCTCACCAACTTCTCATTCTCCATCCGAAGCAGCGCTTGATCAATCGGTGAGAGCCGGTTTCCAATAGGAGTATGTATCCCTTTAGGTCTACCCAAGGGTCTTGGATACAAAGCACTCTTTCCTTCTCTTCTATAAGCAATAAGCCACTTCTTGAGTGTTGATACCGAAGATATCCCAAACTCAGTAACGGTTGCTCTGTAGGTCTTCTCATCATCAATAACAGCACTGACTGCTGCAAGCTTAAGCTCAACAGGATAGATCCTGCGAGGAGACACTTGTTGATCGTGGTGTTCTTCAAGTCAATTGCCAAGTTGTACTCGGTGTCGATCGATGATCTTTTGTCGGGAGATGAGCTTATCTCGTTTGCTGAGGCTGAGCAAAAAACGAAAGTCAACAATGCGCGGGATTTGGTGTTTGGTCTTCTCGATTGTATGGCGGCATTACTTTTCGTCCTGCCGTTCTTCGGACAGAAAAACGGCTCGACCATCGAAACGGTTCCTTTATTTGCCTTCACGGACACCGCAGATTATATCTGGCTAGCCTTCGTGTTCATTATTGGGGTTACTTGCTTTTTCGGGGTTATCCAACTTGCGCTTCAGAGTTACGAAAACAGGATCTGGGTACGCTACAAGATTCCAATTTCCCTCGCCTTAAGCGTGCTTGCGCTGATGTTCACTATAGCAAGTCGACACCCCTATCCTGGAGCATTCCTTCTCTGCATTCTTGTTATGAAAGGTTTGTTGGTTTGGAAAAGCCGATGACACGAATCGTCGCATAGGTGTGACGATTCGATTCTTCCTTCTTCTTTTTTAGCGCGCCATGGTGTTTTCATGTCAAACGCATAAAGATTAGGAATGGGAGCGAAGGAATGGAAAGAAAGAACCGAAGGCTTTTTCTGATTGCAGGAGCACTATTACTGCTGTTTATAGTGTTTACTATCGCCGTTGCCACCTTTGATGTTCAGGCCATAGGGCCGAACCATTCTTCGGTTGGATTTGCCACCATCAATGGGTTTGTATTTGATGAACTTGGCACAAATGTCTTTTGGTATGACTTCACTGGCTTGATTGGTCTTGTGCCAATATTGGTTGTCAGCTGTTTTGCGATAGTTGGTTTAGCGCAGCTCATAAGGCGAAGAAGCGTCAAACGCATGGATGCCGACCTTCTTATACTGGCAGCATTCTACTGCGCAGTTGCAGCTTGTTATGTGATCTTCGAAGTGCTTGTGGTGAACTATCGGCCAATTCTCATTGGCTCTGAGCTAGAGGCCTCCTATCCGTCTTCGCATACGCTGCTATTGTTGTGCGTAATGGCAACTGCTGTTATTCAGATTCGTGACAGAGTGGGCAGTAAACCTCTCAGAACGGTCCTCATAGTTGCTGCACTAGTTATCATGGCCGTGATGGTGATCGGTCGGCTTTTGTCGGGGGTGCACTGGTTGACCGACATTGTTGGCAGCATAGTATTGGCATCTGCCCTTGTTTTGTTCTACTCTGCCGCATGCAAAAGATATGCATGCAGACCTAAGCACCGCAGACACTAAGCTTTGTAAATTGGTTGCAAGCTACTCGTGTGTGTATTCGTCGACAAAATGGAAGATAACTGCGGCGGAGGTTGGCGTGCACCATTCGCCTTCGAGTTTGGTTTCGCATACGGGAATGCCGCGCGCGATGATTGCTGCGGTTGCTGGTGCGGGAATATCAAGGAGTCCGTGAGCGCACTGCACCTTGCCGCTTCCAGTTTGCACACAGGTGGCTGTAATGGTTTGTGGATCGAGGGCTTCGATGGCAAGGCATATTCCCAGAACGTTGCGAATAGCTTCGCCATTCCCTACCTCATGGAAGTGGGTCTCTTCGACCGTGCATTGATGTGCTGATGCTTCGGCTTCGGCCAAGATCTGATACACGGCACGCGCATCCATCTTCACGCGGTCGCTTACATGAGCGGCCTCAAGGGCGGCGAGGACTTCGGTGAGATTATGATGGTGCTTGTCGGATATGCCGCATGTTTCTAATGAGGATTTGACCTGGGCTTGCTCGTCGGATTGGAGGGCGGCAAGTGTTTCTGCAAGCAGGTAGCTTCGCGTTGCATTTTCGGTAAGGTTCCAGTTTAGAGTAGCTGCCATTATTTGCTCGCTTTCACGTGGTTGATCATGTGGGCTTGGTATCCAGCCCCAAATCCGTTATCGATGTTGACGACTGAAATGCCACTTGCGCATGAGTTCAGCATGGCGAGCAGTGCTGCCACTCCCCCGAAACTCGCACCGTAGCCGACGCTTGTTGGCACGGCGATGACCGGGCATGATGCCATGCCGCCGACGACGCTTGGCAGCGCACCCTCCATGCCAGCAACGGCAATAATCACGTTGGCGTCGGCGATGGTGTCGGCGTGCGCAAGGAGGCGATGGATGCCAGCAACGCCCACATCGTAGAGGCGCGTGACGGTGTTGCCAAGGAACTCAGCTGTCATGGCGGCTTCTTCGGCTACGGGCAAATCGCTTGTCCCTGCCGCTGCGATGACAATGGTGCCGTTTCCATCTGGATCGGGCGTTTCGCCCACAATGCCAATGCGGGCGGTTTCAGAGTACGTGAGCTCGGCGTTAGGTGCGAGGAGCGTTTGTACCGCGTGCGCCTTTTCGGCATCGAGACGAGTGATGAGGATGCGTTCTTGTCCCGCTTCGCGCATGGCGGTACAGATGCCTGCGATCTGCTCGAAGGTTTTCCCTTCGCCGTAGATCACTTCAGAAACGCCCTGGCGGATGCCGCGATGATTATCGACCGTGGCGTATCCGAGCTCGGTCACGGGAGCAACCTTGAGCGCATGTGCTGCTTCATCAGGGGATACTGTTCCATCGGCAACGTGGGCAAGGAGCGTTGTGAGATCTTTTTGTTCCATAGAGCTATACTCCCAGTTCGGTTGCGACGCGATCGAGCGCGTCTTGGGTAATGGGCGTTCCCGTGGGGACTTTTGTGGCGAAGCATGAGAAGTTTGGCTTGTCCGCTGTTGAGAGGCCGATCTCGCGAGACCGAGTGCGGACATCATCCTTGGTCAGGCCCGCATCGCGAAGGAGCGATACAACGCCCAGTTCTTCGAGGGCGCGAAATCCAGGGCGACGGGCGGGATCGTCGCTGGCGTTGGTGCCGTCGACCAGCACGCTTCTGCCATCTGCTTTCATGTAGTCGAGAACGGTTCCAAAAATGAATCGCTTGCAGAGATAGCAGCGGTCCCATGGGTTGGCGCACACTTCGGCTTGCGAGAGGACGTCCGCTTCGATGAGCTCGAAGTCGGCGCCTGTTTCTGCGACGACGCGGTGGGCGTCTTCGACCTCGAAATCGGCTTGGAAGGCGGTTTTCACCATGTAGGCTTTAACGTCGGCACCTGCGGCGATCATTGCTGCAAGGAGGTACGACGAATCGCAGCCGCCAGAGAAGGCGAGACCGTAGCGGGTGCTCGTGTCAAGCGCAAGAGAGTTCATGAGTTGGCTCGCCTTTCATGTTGCGATGGTTGTTTGTTCGCTGTCTATTGAATCACTTGGAGTCGGCTCTAAGTCAAGAACAATCGTGAATCGGCTTGGGATACACAAACCGCTCACATACGGCGGGGTGTTAGGGGTTGAGGGATTGGGCCACGCTATTTGTCACGCGCGAGATTGTGCTGGGAGGCGATTTCGTGCCACTAGTACAATCCCACGCGCGCCAGTCGGCCATCGGGAAGATGCTGCAACAACTGTGGCCAGGCTGTATGTTTATTTGACTCATCTGATAGCCTCCAACTTGCGCGGATCGAACGGCAAAATCATATCTGAAATCATCCAGCGCTCATCGTTTCGAAGCGCCTTATCTGCCGTCCCAAAACGTACCTTGGCTTGGAAGTGAGCTCTTCCAAGGCAAGCTTAGCGCGTTTCAAACAGCCCAACCGCTTCGTGCATTTTATCGATAATGCGTACCTCAAACGGGCAGTTGCTTTCGCACGATCCGCATTCGATGCATTCGCTGGCTTTGCGTTCAAGCAACTCATAATGATCGCGGAGCGTTTCAGGCACCATATCCTGCGGCGCTGCCAGATCGACGAACTTGTTCACTGCAGCAATGTCGATGCCGCTTGAACAGGGCGCACAGTGGCCGCAATACATGCAGTTTCCTTGTATCGAACTGTTTGGACCACCTGCGATGATTTCGCTGTAATCGCGCTCGGAATCGGACGCATTCACGTAAGCGAGCGCAGCATCAACCTGCTCAATGGTTGCAACTCCCACAGGAACCGTAGCAACGGCTGGACGCGTCAGGCAATAGTGAATACACTGCGCAGGCGTCATGGCTTTGCCGAACGGCGAGCGAGAACTGTCGAGCAGCATGCCTGCGCCGAGCGCTTTCATGACCGTAAGAGCAATTCCTTTGGTCTCGCACAGGCGATAGAGCCGCTCGCGGGCGGGGTCAATGCCCGTATAGGCGCGATCAAACGTATCGTTTTGGAAGAGCACGTTGACGTCATCATTTGGTGGCAGCATGTCGTAAGCGGGGTTGACGCTGAAGAGCATCACTTCGATGAGGCCGGTTTCAGCAGCTGCGAGGGCAATGTCGGTATTGTGCGTTGAAAGGCCGATGCTTTTGATGATGCCGCGAGCCTTCAAATCCTTCGCGTATTCAATGAGGGGACCGTTGAAAACAGCGTCGTAATCGGCTTGGTCATCGACGTAGTGAATCATGCCGACATCCACGTAATCGAGCTGCATGCGGGTGAGAAAATCCTCGAACGACGCCGTTGCGAGGTCCATATTTCTGGTTCGGAAGTATTGCCCGTCTTTCCAGGCTGACCCAATGTGACCCTCGATCACAAAGCTCTCGCGAGGATAGCGCGTAAGGGCTTTGCCAACGTTACTGCGCACATCGGGATTCGAATTGTAGATGTCGATGAAGTTCATGCCACCAGCAAACGCGTGGTCGATCAGTTCTTCGCACTGTTCGTAGGACTTTTTCTCAAAGCCTTCGCCGCCAAGAGCGACAACGCTCACTTCAATGCCCGTTTTGCCGAGTGTTCTTGTTTCCATGGTTCACATCTTTCGTTCTTCGTCTTGGTTTGGCGTTTGGTGCCTCTGGTAGCGCTTCGCTGTGCTGCGCTGTTGCTTTGAGGATTAGCTCAGGCGCGCGTATTCCTCATCAGTTACGGGATCGAGCCAAGCGGCTGGTCCGAGATCAGGATTGGTCGTGATTGCAAGATGAGTGAACCAGCTTGAAGCTGTGGCGCCATGCCAGTGCTCAACGTTGGCGGGAATCTCAACAACATCGCCAGCCGCAAGGGGGCGAGCTTCTTTTCCGCGTTCCTGGAACCAGCCGTTTCCGCTTGTCACAAGCAAGATTTGCCCGCCTGGATGAGAGTGCCAGTTATTGCGGCAACCTGGCTCGAAGGTTACGTTGCCGATCGGGCAGTTGTACGACCCGTCCTCAACCAACATTTCAAGATATGCCGTCCCTGTGAAGTAGTCGTTCTCGATTTTGCTTCCGCGGGGGAAGATCTCATTGAATTCACTCATGGTATGTTCCGCCTTATCAATCCGCCTGTTGCTTCGTTTTTATGATGCTTGAAGCATTTGTTCAACATGCATTGAATCACTTAGAGTTGACTCCAAGTCAAGGGCAGATGTGAATTGGCGCGGGATACACACATCAAGGCTGTTCCAAGAAATACTGAGCTTCTGATTGTGCCAGGAGAGTTCTCGCTGACAAATTTACCTACTGTGTTGTCAATAGGTCCACATCGTGTTAATCTTTTGGCATGATTGAAATAGCTTTTGACATAGAAAGACTACGCGATATAGCCCTAGATCAATACGGGTACGTAACTACTGCCCAAGCGATTGGCGCTGGCGTCAGCAAGCAATCCCTCTCCATGCTTACAAAGAGAACTCGCATTGAGCGGGTCACGCACGGCGTATACCGCATTCCTCAAGTAGCCCCAACGCGCTACGATCGGTTCATGCTAGCTCTGCTTTGGACTGGTGTACCCGAAGCCGCTTTAAGTCACGAAACAGCCCTTGATGCCTACGACGTTTGTGATGTAAACCCTACGGCAATCCACATAACGGTAAACTCCACGCGCAGAATACGTCGAAAAGGCGGCAGCGGATACGTGCTTCATCGTCAGGATTTAGCGAAGAGTCAGATTGCTTGGTGGGAAGAGATGCGCTGCGTGAAACTTCCCGTTGCCATAGAGCAGTGCATAGAAAACGGAACCCCCACCTACCTCATAAGCCAAGCTATTGAAAATGGAAGAAAGCGCGGTCTCCTCACCAAAGACGACGAAACGCGCCTCATTCGAATGATGCGAGAGCGCAACGGTGAGGAAAACTAATACTGTGCGATACTTCCATCCCTTAACAATTCCCTAACATATATGGCGGATACTAGGTGTGCAATCGAACCGTAGGCAGAGGAGCACACCGCGCATGATCACCGTACTTGTTGTTGAGGACGACGAAAAACTCAATCGAATTGTCTGTCTTCGCCTTGAAGGCGTGGGGTACAAAGCCATTGGCTGCAAGAACCCCTACGATGCGTTTGATGTGATGGCAACAACAGCGGTCGACCTCGTCATTTCCGACATCATGATGCCACGCATGGACGGGTTTGAGTTCGCTGAGCTCCTGCGAAAAAACAACGATTCCATCCCTATTTTGTTCATGTCGGCGCGCGATGACCTCTCGGCGAAGCAACGAGGGTTTCGCCTCGGTATTGATGACTACATGGTTAAGCCCGTTGATCTTGACGAGCTCCTCATGCGCACGAGCGCCCTGCTCAGGCGCGCAAATATCGCAATCGAGAAGACACTTTCCATCGGCAACTTAGTCATGAAAGCAGATGAAACGGCGGCTTACGTTGACGGGGAGCAAATCCATCTCACCGTTCGGGAGTTCAACATTTTGTTCAAGTTGCTCTCCTATCCTAAGAAGACGTTTACTCGCAATCAGCTGATGAGTGAATTCTGGGACACCGATAGCGAAAGCACACCTCGGACCGTCGACGTATACATCGCAAAGCTGCGCGAAAAGATTGCTGCCTGTCCAGCCGTTGAGATCCTGACCGTACACGGCCTAGGCTACAAGGCGGTCATCAAATGATAGACGAAGACTTAGGGCTCGGTAAAGGCGCCAAACGGAACCGTCGCGAGAGAGATCCGCGCATCACTCGCTCGCATTTTTCGTGGAAGGAATACGTCGGACTTTTCTTGGCAATCGGCGTGATCACCACAGGTGAAGCGCTTATTTTGGGACGCTACCTTGGGTTTGAAGATATTCCGGGCGAAGCCCTATTCGCAGCGTCTGGATACAGCGCCCTCATGGCTCTCATTGTTTGCGTCTTCACCGCTTGGGGCAGGCGCGTGGTGTACGAGCGCCCCATGCGCCAACTTGCAGAAGCAGCCCGCGCAATTGCACGAGGCGATTTTTCCACACGGCTTCCCATTCGCGACAGGGGCGGCAAGAAAGATTATGTCGAAGTGATGTTCGAAGACTTCAACACAATGGCCGAAGAACTCGGGAGCATCGAAACGCTCAAGGATGATTTCGTTGCTAATGTGTCCCATGAAATCAAGACGCCTCTAGCAACGATTCAAAATTACGCCGATGAGCTCAATCGCCCTGGCCTCACACCCGAACTACAGCGCGAGTATGCGGCCTCTTTATCGGACGCTTCCAAGCGACTCACAACGCTCGCGAGCAATATTCTCAAGCTCAATCGGCTCGAAAATCAAACCATAGTCGCCGAATCGGCCACCTACAACCTGGCTGAGCAGCTGCGTGCCTGCATCTTAGATTACGAGAAGAGCTGGGAAGACAAAAATATCACTATCCACGTTGCCGTTGATGACACGATACTGGTTTCCTACGATGAGGCACTGCTGGGGCTGGTGTGGTCTAACCTGATTTCGAATGCTATCAAATTCACCGACCCAGGCGGCACCATCGAAATCGAGCAGCACGCTGATTCCGCTGGCATTCGCGTGACAATATCCGATACAGGATGCGGCATGGACGAAGCGATGCAGCGACGCATCTTCGACAAGTTCTATCAGGGCGATACGTCTCGCGCGCAGGAAGGAAACGGCCTCGGTCTTGCGCTCGCCTCGCGAGCTGTTGCTATGGCGGGCGGCGAGATTCTTGTGAACAGCACGTTAGGACGCGGCACGGTGTTCTCGGTTTGGCTGCCTTTATCAGCAGGACAAACCTGCAAGACCGAATAGCGTTCGAGTGCGAAGGCGGGTCTGAAGCAGCTTCTTCGCGTCGGCAAACGCGAAGACTCACGAACCCAAACGAAAATCTTAATAGTTTCCTAACATCCTCTTGACGATTATCCAACACCTTTTTTGGATCATGGTATGCATCGGCACATGAATGATTGCATGAGGAGCACATCATGAAGACAACAGACCGCGGAATAGCCCAGGAAAAAACGGTCGCCTACACCACCAATCTCATCAGCGCGACCCATCTGAGTAGCATGAAGCAAACGGCCTCTCGCGCCATGCTTGCTCAAGAGCCCTCTTCTGCCCTGCGCACTCCCACCCTTTTTTGGATATTCGTTATTGGTTCAATAGCTGGATTGCTTATTGAAATTGCTTTTCACGCAGTCATCTTTGGTGGCTACGAAAGCAGAGCTGGTTTAGTATGGGGTCCGTTTTCGCCGATATACGGTGTTGGTGCGGTAGTGCTCACTATTGTGTCGAGTCGGTTTTCCCAAGCCAATGCCGTTGCAGTTTTCTTCATAGCCGCACTAGCAGGATCAACGGTTGAATTTGCGACCAGCTGGGCAATGGAGGTCTTCTTCGGAGCTGTCGCCTGGGACTACAGCGGAACATTCGGCAACATAGACGGCAGAGTCAACGTTACCTTTGCCCTGATGTGGGGCGCTTTAGGCCTTGGCTGGACCCGCCTTGTTATGCCACACATCGAGAAAAGTGCCGAACGGATCGATTGGAACTGCGCGCCCATTCGCATAGTGAGCATCGCGTGCGCGGTGCTGATGGCAGTCAATATCGTGGTCACGATTCAGGCACTCGGCCGCGAAAGCGCGCGCATGGATGCCATCGCTGCCGAAACGCCGATCGACCATTTTTTGGACGAGCACTTCCCCTCAACATGGATGCAAGCGCACTTTGAAAACATGAGCATTATGGGCGTTCAGCAGCGATAGCAAACTTCGCCACTTTTAATAATTCTCTAACAAACCTTTGACGTTTTGCGAACCCGTCCAACCGATCATAGTTGTATCAAATGGACGAGACCAAAACTAGGCTCGACGAAACGGAAGAAGGAAACCATGAACCAGGAAACCGACCAAAACGCTCAGAACTTCATTGGATTTGAATACAAGACAATCGATGCACCACGCAATCTTGTTTCACTGTATCTCGATTACTTTCCGAGCTTTGGATGGGAAATTGAAGGTAGCGATTTCAAGGCTGTCGGCTCTCGCACCAATTTGTCCTTTAAGCGCAATCGCAAGCTGAAGAACAAAGTCGAGATCAATAAGCTGCAGCGCCAGTTTGAGACGGGGATCGAATCGCTCATGAGTCTCGAGAAATCAAAGACGACCGTTGCCTTTATTGTTGCAATGATTGTCGGGATTATCGGAACTGCATTTATGGCTGGATCGGTGTTTGCCATCACTTCGGACAATAGTATCGGCTGTATCATCTTGGCGATCCCTGGATTCATCGGCTGGGCGCTTCCCTATTTCCTCTACAGCGCAATCACCAAAAAACGCAGTGGCGAAATTGCTTCGCAAATCGATCGCCAGTATGACGATCTGTTCGCAACATGCGAGAAGTCGATGACGCTTCTTGCGTAAACGATGGAAACGCCAAAATCACAACAGACCAGCGCTTGCAGACAATTGACGCTTTAGCTATACTTCTTTCTCGCGCTCACTTGTGAGTAGCGAAATGCCAACGTGGCTCAGCTGGTAGAGCAACGCACTCGTAATGCGTAGGTCAGCGGT
>JAVWLC010000023.1:0-12029 GCA_036638175.1 Raoultibacter sp.
CGTACACTAACTTTTGCGGTCTTGGCCCGTCCGTCCAGAAATGCTCACCCCCAATGAGGTGTCTCGCGCAGAGGCATGACGGTCACCGGGTCCTTTTTGAAGCGCACTTATACCGAGTACGCTGCATAAAGCAAACCACAACAGGAGGCTGTTATATGAAATTTTCAGAAGCTCGTACCGAGACCCAAGTAGTTTTGTTAGGAGGCGCATTAGCTGGCGTGATTGGTGCCTTCGCCCGTGACGAAGAAGATGAAGGTCGTCAGTTGCTGGAAACAGCACTGAGCCAAATCGGTCTGACGCCTGATGAATTTCAGACGCTCATGACTGACCTGCCGCCAGAAGTTGAGTCTGAGGTTGAAGCGTTCAATCGTCTGGCGGAGGAAGATGCTGACTTCGAAGAAGACTTCGGGGATGACCAAGACGACGATGACGATGACGATGATGACTTGGAAACTATGGAAGAACGTCCAGGTAATCTGTATGACAACGGTCGCACTGATGCTGACGGCTGGGAGACTCTCTAATGAGCCGAATCCCTACGCAAGATGAAGTGAACGGCCAGATAGCTGCCGCCGAAGAACAACGCTACAATGAGCGTGAAGCGCGTTATGTTGATATGTCAGATGACGACCTACGCGATGCACTGTTGGAACAGGGTCTCGTCTTTGTCGAAGGCGACGACGTAGACGACTATAGCAGACAAGACTGTATCAGACTGCTTATGGCGAGTGGCTACTAAGCAAAAAACTGGACAAAATGAGTATTGTCTCAAAACAGCGTCCGTGATACAATATAGAGACAGCGAGACATGTTCTCTCTGTGATGTGCCTATAACGTTTTGACCGTGTGTTTATCTTTTCCCTGGCACACGGTCCTTTTTAAAGTGACTTTGCTGAGGTTGCTTTAAAAAGAGGTCGATACTCTTTGAGCGCGCCGGGCTTTACGCGGTTTCCGCCTATCGTGCTCTCATGCTAAACCGCAAAGGAAATTGATATGCCTACTACTTCACGCCCTAAAACAGAAGACAAATTCTCCCAGGCTCGTGCTGCCAAAAATTCACCCGAGCGTCAGGCTGCTGCCGAAAAGAAACGTTACAAGGAAACTCCGCCAAAATCAGTACAGGCGGAGTTTGATGCCGTAGCTGCTTCTAAAAAGAAGAAAGCTCCTGTCACTATGAAGAAAGCCGCGCCTTCGTTTAAAGAACATCTTGCGAAGAATCGGGTACGTGACGATGAACGTGTGCACCAAGTTGTTCGTGCAATTCTATCTGCGTGGAAAGCAGAACAAGGACACGCCGAGCATACAGCGTTTTCTTCTGGCATTGTTAAAGTGTCGCGTCGTCAGATTGAAGGTGCGTTGCAAGATCTCAAAAATACGCGCTTCACGAAAATCCCGACGTTCATTAACGATATCCTGACAAGCACCGATATTTGTGCTGAGTTCGGCACGTGGGTTTACGTCGAACACGATTCACCTGACTGGATTTTCGTGCGCTTGCCCGAGAACAACACGCCTGTTCTTCGTGTGCAAATCAAATCTTCACCAGTAAGAACCGCATCGCCCGATATTACAATGACAAGCGAAGCGCTGCTGGACTCTTACAGCGAGGAAGCTGTTGTATCTAATGGTCCTGATGTTGAGGCGCTGCGTAAACGTCTTGTGACACATAACAGGATCAAGCCTGAAGTTGCTGCTAGAATGTCTGAAAAAGAAGTGCTCGATATGACAGCGTTCTACGCACTGTAAGCAATAACGAGCAGGGCGCTGAAATATAGCTGCCCTGCTATCTGCGAAGTATGCAGAAAATTGGACAAAATGACGGTTGCTATCTGACAGCGACCTATGCTATACTTAATGCAGACGCATTGTGCGTCGCATAACAAACTATCTACCACAAATACTGAGGAGTATTAATCATGGCACGTATCGAAACTAACACTAATCTGGTTGGCAAAACTATCGTTCTGATCGACGGCACCAAATCTAAAATCATCGATGCGATTGCATCTGGTTACAAGGTTAAAGGTCGCACCGCACGTATCGCCACTCGTTGCATTGTTAAAGAAGGCGCGCACTTCAAAGAAATCGAACGTATGAGCATGACCCAGCTGGAAGATACTGGCGAAGGTTATGTGAAGATTAAAGACGCTAAGGCTACCAAGAAGCCTGCTGTCAAGAAAGAAGCGGCTAAGCCGGCTGCGAAGAAAGCTGATAAAAAAGCTGATAAGAAGAAACCGTCAGCCGAAGAAAAAGCTCCTAAAGTTCGTCGTCGTAAAGGCGCTAAACCTGAGACTGATGACTCATATCAGAATCTGGCGAAAGCCATCATCGAAGGCGGTCGCGCTAAACCTGCGGTTGAAATCGAAATGACCGACGAAGCGCTGACCGATGCAGTTGCCAAACGTCTGGTCGACGTTATCGAAAATTCTGACATTGCGAAAGTGTGTGCTGATAACAAGACGCCGATCGCAAACGCATTGCAAGTAACGTATGGTGGTGAGTTCGCTGCTGACGCTAACGTAATTCAAATCACGTTGAACCTGCAATACGCTAAACCTGTTGCGGCAACCGGCGGTGCGACTGTCGCTACGCTTGACGCTGACTTGCAGAAACGTGCCGATAAGCTGGCTGCTAAGAAAGTGGGCAAAGTGCTGGCGAAAGCAATTAAAGAAGCGTTCGACCTTGAAGACGCGAACGAATTGCTGCGGGGCACCGTGCTGCATACCGCAGAAGGAGAGGAGTTCCTGTTCATTGGTGAGTCTGCGAAACACGCGGGCAAAGCGCTGATGTTTAGCACTGATAGTCAGTCGTTCAAATCATTCTCTGGCTCTAAGCTGTCCGAGTTCGAAATCGTAGAAGACAACGAACTGTCCGACGATGAAGATGAGGAAGAAGAAGAAGCGGACGAAGAAGAGGAAGAACTGGAAGACGAGGAAGAAAACGAAGACGCGTCCGATTCTGACGATGAATACGAATATGTATCGGTCAATAAAGATCAGATCGATATGGTGAACAAGAAAGTCACCGCTAAGTATCACGCCGATCTGGCTGAACGCTTCAACACAACCGAAGAGGTTCTGATTCCGGGTCTGGTACTGACTGACGGTGAGACAACTTTCGCTTACTTAGGTTG
The DNA here is from genome assembly GCA_036638175.1 of Raoultibacter sp. Classification (GTDB taxonomy): domain Bacteria; phylum Actinomycetota; class Coriobacteriia; order Coriobacteriales; family Eggerthellaceae; genus Raoultibacter. Next base: position 3,134 of record JAVWLC010000023.1, read on the forward strand.
TGATAGCAAAGGCGGTCTGCTGGTGATTGACTGCGGTGATGACGGTGAAGGCGAAGACGTCCTGCTGTATGCGAAAGCACAGGTTAAAGAACTGGAAGGCTTCAACCCTGTGTTAGGTTCTTCTGACGCCGCAGACGTCGCTGACGACTTCGAGGGTGAAGACGACGAAGACGAAGACAACGACGCCGATGATTCTGATGACGGAGACAACGACGACGAAGACAACGACGACGAAGACGAAGACAACGACGATGATTCTGATGACTTCGAGTTTGACGAAGACACCGACTCCGAAGACTTAGACGACCTGTCTGTTGACGAACTACGTGACCGCGTTGTACATCAGGGCCTGACCACTCCGCGTAAAGCTGCGAAGATGGACGAAGACGAACTGCGTGACCTGCTGGCATAATCTGTAATACCGAAACAACGTGGCAGTCTGCTGGCTGCCACACAATGACAAAACAATTTGATTGAGGAATCAACTATGTCAACTGCAAACAACATCCTGTTAAACGCCCGTGTACGTCGCATCGACGGTACTGTTACTTACATCAATAAAGTGAACGCTAACGGTTATAGCACCGACGCGAAAGGTCCGCAAATTCCAGTTAAGCGTATTGTGCTTGCTGGTAAATCGCTGAAAGAAATCGAACAGCCGTTCGCTAAAGGTGAGTTCGTGATTGTGCAGGGCGTTGCTGTTAAGCTGAACAAAGCCCAGCAACGTGAGCTGGCTGCTGGTACGCTCGATGAGAAATTGCTGCGTCCTGACTTCGGTAAGCTCGCTTTCATCGACCCTGAAACGGGCAAAGCGACTGACGGTAAGAAAGTTAAGTCCGGTGTGAAAGCGACCCGCGAGCGCAACAAAGACACCAGCACTAAGAAAGAGCGCAAAGCTAATGTGGCGAAAGCGAACGACGAGCTGGATATGCTGCCGTCTGATAAAGTTGACCGCAAAGCTGAGTTGATCAGCACCATCGATGCGACCATTGCTGATGCGTCTACGAAAGACCGTCGCAAGCTGCTGTCCGAAGCATTCGATATGGACTGGAAAGATGTGAAGAAGCATGGCGGTAAAGGCGTCGTTAAACATCTTGGTCGTAAGGCAGCGCAGACCGCAATGTCTCGCCTCGAAGCAACCGTGACGCAAGATTCGTTCATCAAACAGATGCCGACCGAACTCAAGCGTCTTATTCAAGACGGTAGCCTGACGCTGAACAAAAAGCAGATTGAGCAAGTGCTTGGTGCTCTGGGTCTGGATGTTAAGTTCTATGCAGTTGCATTGCAGACGTTCCTCGGTAACCTGAAATTGACTCTCGACCGTTCTGCCGATGTTGCGCCGTCTAAAGCGAAAGTAAAGAAGACGAAGCGTAACGCAAAAGCAGTGTACGCGACCGAGAAAGATAATAAGCGCCGTGTACGTAAAATGAAATACAAGCTGCTAGTACCAGCGAAGAAGGAAATGAAAACAGCGAAAGCGCACCTGAAGTCTGCGAAAGCGATCATGGCTGTTAAGCTCGGCATTGATCCAAAACAGATCAAGCGTGGTCTGTTAGTATTCCGCCCAGACGGTACTGACCTGATGTTCGTAACATGTGACGCTATCGGTCCTGTGTTCGTTGACAAAGATGGCGTTGAACAGGTGCTGCCGTATGCTACCTTGTCTACTGCATTCGACTTTACTCTGAGCAAAACTTCTGAGCTGGATGTGGCTGTATGAAAAACGAAGAAATCATTCTGACTGGTGTATTTGCTCAACTATATTCGCGGCTGGTGTCAGCCGCAGTACAACGTGTCTACGTCTACTACTCTGATCTGTCGCCTGTTGTGTTTGGAGTTCAATTCACGCGAGTAAGCAAAGAGCAACATAACGCTCTGTGGGATTTAATCGCCCTGACAATGCGCGTCGATATTGAACACGGCAGACCGCCACTAGCGGCGTTGTACGTGTCTAGAGCAAACGACACTAAGAAGCCCAGCCAAGCATTTTTCAATGAGTACATGAAGTTGACTGGGAGATACCTCACTGATGAGGAGTGGAAGCTGCTTGTTGAGAACGTATGGAAACAGTATGCACCCGAGTTTGGTGGGAGTAAACATGACTAAGAAACTTCCTAAGGTCACGATTAGTCGCGGCGGCTATAGACCATCGGACAGCGAAGAAGCCAAGAAGCTGTCAGCCGAGTTTATTCTCGGCACTATCGGTATTGACCCAACTATTATCAGTCAGCAAATGCTGTTGAACATAACGAACTACACGTACCTTACGTCTGTGCCTGATACAAGTAAAGCAAATGCTGCTATCCAGAACATTCTGCATAAAACTGTAAAGCACATAAATGGGTTCTGTCGAAATCACAAAATCCCGTTGGGTTTGCTAATTATGCCCCACACGTCAGCGAGCGATTACTCTGGCGATGAGGTTGTAGCGATTCCATGGGATCATGTGAAGAAGAATCCTCAAAGTCAGTCAGCCGTTAATTCGCTGTTTGACACGGTGACTGCTGATGGTTATCCGCAGTTTGTGACTGATGCAAGAACACTCGACGTAGAGGGAAGCGATGTTTTATGATCACGTATTCAACCACGACGAAAAACAAACGTTGTTAAGTCTGGCTGAATCTCAATACTTGATTAAACTTGAGACTCCCGAATTTCTCAAGAAGTCGAAACACGCCATAGAGATTCGTCATGCGGTGACGAACCGTAAGTTCGGTAACAGCCGTCGTACAGGTACAATCACAACAACGTTGGTACCGCGTATTCATATGCGCGATGTTATGCGTCTGGTTCGTGAGGTGCGTGATAGTGCGTCTGTGAATGCGGCAAACAATCTTGGCAAGTTGTTTGATCTCGGGCTTGGCGTTCCTCGCCAGAAAGATATTGCGTTGTATCTTAAAACGTACTCGCGTGATGCCGACAAGAAGGGAACGGGTATCAAGTATATCCGTAAGCTGATTGTTGACTATCATCGCAAGTATCGCCGAAGCATGGCTGATAGTCGTTGGTGTATGCCTGCTGCGTACACTGCGAACATGATGAATATGCAGTCCTTCATTCATATGAAGGAGAACGGCTACGGTAAGAAGTTGAAAGTGCCTGACGGCGTACCTGTTGTTCTTATCTACCAGAACACTTGCTACGAAACAGCGGAGTTTACGCTGTGTGACGCATTCATGATTAGCCCGCTTGGTTATCCTGTACCGTTCGCGCAAATCGTAATGCGTCCCGAGTTCAAAGCAGTGCCTAAGACTTTTAGTTCGAAAGCGCTGCGTGGTAAAGGCATGTACAGCATGGTTATGGGCATGATTCACTGGGAAGACGGAGACTCCATTTCTAACTACCGTGAACTTATGGACATTGATGCTGATCAGTACCTGACACTTCTCGATAGTGAGCAGTACGCCGACCGCCGCTCTGATAAGTATCAGGCGATGTTGGTGCAACGTGCGAAGATCAACGAAGACCGTCAGAAGTGGAAAGACGTGATTGATAAGTACGGCAATACGTCCAGAACGTTGAAGCCTGAACAGCAAGAGCGTTTAGAGAAAGCGCATTCGTATTTCCTTGAGCGGGAAGCATTCTTCAAAGAGTTTGATCAATTCGAGAAGAAAGAGAACCACCACGCTGCGAAGCAATTTGCAGTGGCGAAAGCGAAATTCGCGGCAGTCGATTGTGGCACTATTATGGACCGCACAACATATATGGCGGTAGGTACTACAATCGATAAGGTGCATAACATTCTTGGCAAGTGGGGATTTGATACTGTCAAAACTGTTAATGCTAGTTTGAAGAAGTCGTACCTTTCATACAGTGACGCAAACGTAACACGCGTCTGGTCACTCTAACCCTTTGTCTGAGGAGATAGTTAAATGTCTGATAACACCCTGGGCGCTGCTGCCCGTTTCGGTACAGAAGTACAACAACAAGTAGCCGATGAACAACGTCGCGCACATTCTGCCGAAAGCGGTCACATCAACAAATGCACCATCGTAGTTCTTACCACCATCGACGCGCATCAACGTTATTCTTACATGAGCGCCGAAGAGCAACTGTGTGAACAGCCGGTGACTGGTAAAGTGATTGATCGTCTGCCTACGCTGCTGGAGCACACTGCTGGTCCGTCAACTGACCCAAACAGTGCGTACCACATTCTGCATCCAAACAACGGTGTGCCGACTCGCATTGATGAACGTATCAAAGTGGGTGAAGGCAATGTAGTGATTGTTTCATATACTGTAAATAAAGCAGTAAGCGAAATGCACGGTAGCCTGTCTCTGGCTTTATTCAGCTCCGTGACTGATTCTGACCTGAGTGACACTGCCGCCAAGTACGGCATTCACGCTATCGCAATCGTTGAAGAAGAAAAAGCACATGCTTTCATTCAGGGATTAGCGAAACAGGTAGAAGCGCTGCAAACTGTAAACATCACTCGCATTGACGAAACCAACGGCGCGTTTGATCGTGAAGTATTCGATTACGCCGCACTGCCTGGAAATCCAGTCCATGTAGTATCTGGTGCTGTGCGTACTTTCATCATGCAATCTGTAAGCGGCGAAGTATTTGCTGCAATTCCAAATAACGGAGACCTGAACGTGAAACCAATTAATCAATCTACCGCAGCGCCTGTTGATCTCGAAGAAGACTTTGAGCAGGACGAAGAAGTGCAAGACGAGCAGGGTGCGGAAGATGACTCTGAGCCTACTGGCGCCGAGTTGTTTGGCATCAAAGCTGAAAGCCTGACTGTTGAGCAGATGACCGAAGCGCTGATCGATATCGGCTACAACACTTCTGGCATGGACGAAGACGGCATCCGTGAGTCGTTCGAAACTGAACAGACCATCTGGCTGGAAAAAGAAGGCGAAGACGCTACCGCGGTTGATGACTCTGATGAAGAAGAAACCGAAGACTTCAATCCAGTCCAGTATCTCGCTTCCCTGCTGGGTGCCGAAGCGTTTGACCGTCGTGCATTGAAAGCACTGGCGCTGTCGCAGGAACTGCGTGTCGTTAAGTCTGACACAGAAGAAACGCTGACGCAGAAACTGCTGGACCTGGTCGAAGATGCTTCCGAACAGGAACTGCATGAGCTGGTAACAGCATTCACCGAAGTGCTCGGCGCTCGCGGTATTGAATGTCCTGTTCTGGCTTCTGCTATCGAAGAAGACGACGAAGACGACGAGTCCGAATCTGAGTCTGACGACGAGGAAGAAGAAGAGGAAGAAGAAGACGGCGACGACGACGAAGAAGAATCGGACGACGAAGAAGAACTCTCCGTTGACGACGTTACCGACCCGCTGGACTACTTCCGCTTCGAAGGCGGTGACCTGACTCATGAACAACGCACTGCCGCAGTTGAAGCGCTAGGCGAAGACGTTACCGGCATGAACATCATTCAGGTAATGAAAGCGTTTAAGCGTATTCAAGCGCAGACCGCTGAAATCGAAATCAACGAAGAAGAAACTGATACTTCTTCCGAAGATGAAGTGCGCGCCTTGCTGAGCCAGTACGATGACGAAACTATTCAGCACGTAGCTGAAAGCATTGGCATCCTGGTTGATGAATGCGAAACTGTTGACGACATGATCGAAGCGATCCTGAACGGCGGCAGCGAAGATGATTACGCATCTATCGAAGCGATTGCCGAACTGCACGATATCGACACCGACCTCGATATCGGCGAAATGGGCTGGGCAGATGCAATGCTGCTGGTACTGCCAACGTTCCTCAGCAACGAAGCAGAAGGCGAGCAAGAAGCTGCTGATGAGCAAGAAGAAGACGTAGACCACGAAGAACCGCAAGCCGGTCGCTCTGCGCCTATGTTTACTCCGTCTGAGAACAACGACAAAAAGTTCCTGAAAGCTATCGACACCGAAAACCCAATCGGCCCGATGCTGTCTGTCGAAATGGACCAAGCGCTGATCATTAACTTCACGCTGACTGACGGTGACACTTACCGTGAAATCGAAGCCGAGCTGGACGCGATTAACGATGTGAACTATCGCTTCCCGTTCAATCAGGGTAAAGCTGGTAAGCCGCAGGGTGCAATGCACATGCCAGCGCAGTCTCTGCTGACCATGATGGAAGAAGCTGGATTCAGCCGTTTCTTGGCTGACCCGGAAACGTTTGATGTTAGCAAGTGGGCTGCAAGTCTTGAGTCTACCCTGAACGCATCAATCGCTTCCACGCTGTATGCCGACCGCATCGAAGAAGGTGCCGACCCGTACGAAGCTGGTATCGTAGTCGGTGAGTTCATCGACGAAGAAGAACTGGCCGAAGCGGAAGAGCTGGGACACATCGACGCATCTCAATTCGACGAACTGCGTGGTGACCATCTGCCGATTGCAAGTCTGTACAATGCACGTAACGCAGTACGCCCTGTGAATGTTGATAACGCATTCGTTGCGCTAAACACCACCGTACTGAACGTCGCTATCCCAGGCTTCTGGGGCGATGCTCCTGTTGACCGTCTGGTGCAAGCTGCTGTTAACCGCGTTATCGCTCTGGCTAGCACTGTTGAGAACGTCACTGTGTTTGCTGGCTTCACGATGGAAAGCGCCGCGCTGCTGAACAACGATGACCTGTTCCGTGCGCTGTCCGAACTGCGTGGCATGGAAGGCGTACAGTCTTACTCTGCTGCTGATGTTGCGAAGTTTGCAGAAGCCGAAGACGTTATCGAAGTAGCAAGCTCTCTGGATGATCGTGAATGGCCGTTCCGTGTACTGACCAGCGGTATCGCCGACGCGACGTTCGAAAACGGCGGTGACCTGACTGTCCTCGTTCCGTGCACCTTCGAAGATGAAGATGTGGAAGACGAAGACGAAGATGGTGACGACGAGTAATATCTGAAAGCGGCTCGAAAGGGCCGCTTGTTTCTTGTGGGGATCTGTAAATGTCTGAACAACAAATCGACCATGCTGCTAACATCATTAACTTGATGCAAGAGAAAGACCAACAACTGTCAACGCTGTCTGCTAACTATAGGCAAGTGCTTGGCGAGCGCGAAGACTTGGACTTGGAACTGAATCGTTCTGTGATGGTCGAGCGTGAGTTGCGTCTGGATATTCGCCGTCTTGAGCGTAAGCATGAAGAAGAAGAACAAACGCTGAAAGACCGCATCGCCGAAGTGACTGGGTTCTGCAACGAACAAACGCAGACCATCCATTCTCTGCGTAAAGAAGTTGCCGACCAGAAAGCACGACCAGTTAACGACTGCCGTAGTTTTGTAATGCACATGATTCTTATGGAATCTGTAAACTACTTACACGAAGCAGTTGATACCTTGAGCCATGCGTTCGTGAACAAAGCAACCAACATATTGTCCACCGAACTGCTGACACAAGTGCTTGATGCCAATACCCTGCGTCGTCCTTCACTGTATCGTATCGCTACGCGTATGATGAGCAATGAAGATAAGGCAATCACTGATTTGGATATGACTCGCAAATCCATTTCTGAGTTTGTTAGTAACAACTACGACCTGTTCTGTAAAGACCCTGCGTACAATAAGTCACGCAATGTCTTGCTGGCTCTGGCCCGCGCCGCAAAACAAAGCGCTGGTAAGTCTGGTGCGCTGCGTACTGCGCGTATGAAGTATAGCGATATCACTCTGCTGGATAATGTTGACCGCCAACTTCTCGAAGACGAAGATGATTACGAAGAAATGTTCGTAGAATCTATCGCAGCGATTTTTATTCGAATTGTTGAAGCAAGTAACTTCCCTGAAATTTAATCTGTAAATACTAATTGAAGTTCGCACGGACTAAGTAGAAAAGTCCAAACTTATTAAATCTGGAGCAACAAAGAAATGGCTAAAGCACCGAAAAGCACCAACCTGATTCCTACCATCGTTTCTCGTATCGCTAAAAAATCTGGCTCCATCAGCACGACCAAAGTGAAAGCCACTGAACTGCCGCACGACATTATCGTTGAAACGCAGCACGTTGTTGAAATCATCGGCTTCATCACTGACCGTTCTGCAAACCACGTTACTCTGCGTCACAAACGTGGTCACGGTTCTTCTGCCCAGGTCGTTTCCACCTTCGGTCCTAACCAGTTGCTGACTGTGCTGGGTGAAGCTGGTTCTCACGGTTCTGTCCGCGCTCTGGTATCTGCTCCGATCTGCGAACTGAAAGGCTTCACTGTTAAGTTCGACGGCGACACCATCATCGCTACTTCTGTTGAAACTGGCGAAGTGATTAACGTTAACACCGCACTGCCTGGTCACACCGTTCGTTGTAGCGTAAGCGAAAGCGCGGCCGCTAAGAAGTACGGCACTGCTGCTCCGGCTAAGTCCAAGAAAGCAGACAAAGCAGATAAGAAATCTGCCAAACCTGCGAAGTCCAGCAAGAAAGGTAAGAAAGGCGATACCGAAGACTTTTAATCGCATCTGATCCTCAAGTTCTGAAATCTGTAAACATTAAGTATGCAGCGAGATAAAAATGTTTCGCTGCCTGTCTCTCGAAATCTGTAAATATTAATTGAAGCAATAACGCTTCTACTTAAACAGGAAATCATTATCATGGCTAAAGCTGCTAAAACAACCGTAAACACTGCATCCCTGGTTCTGGCTAAAATGCTGGGTGTCGTAGTAGAAAACGCAACTGACAAAGAAATCGCTGCGCTGCTCACCTCTGCCGGTCTGACCGTTGCTGGTGGTAAAGTTGTTAAAGCCGACAAAGGCGGTAAAGCTGCTAAAGGCAAAAAAGCCAAAGCACCTACCGTCGCTGAAATCGTCGCTGCTGTGAAGGACGAAGAAGAACTGGATATCTCCGGCGTCGATGAAGACACCCTGCGTGAAGCGGTTGTCAAAGCCAAGCTGTCTACTGCCAAGAAAGCAAAAGCGCTGGACGAAGACGAACTGCGCGAACTGCTGAACGAAAAACTGGGCGGCGAGTCC
>JAVWLC010000023.1:12129-14209 GCA_036638175.1 Raoultibacter sp.
GCTGGACGAAGACGAACTGCGCGAACTGCTGAACGAAAAACTGGGCGGCGAGTCCTATGAGGACGAAGACGAAGACGAAGACGACGACTCTGATGATGAAGACGAGGACGAAGACGACGAAGACGGCGACGACGAAGACGACGACTCTGATGACGAAGACGAAGACGACGAAGACGAAGACGACGAAGACGAGGACGAAGACGAGGACGAGGACGAAGATGATGAACTCGACCTCGACTCTCTCGACGAAGACGAACTTCGCGCCCTGGTCCTGAAAGAAAAACTGGCTACTGCTAAGAAAGCCAAAAAGATGGACGAAGACGAACTTCGTGAACTGCTGGAAGAACACTTCGGCGGAGACGACGAAGATGAAGACGAAGACGAAGATGAAGATGAAGACGACGAAGACTTCGATGATGAAGACGAAGACGAAGACGACGAATAATCTCATCTGATCCGGCGCGGCCCGTCTAGTTCTAACGAATGAGCGACGGGCAAGAAAGTCTGAAAAATATTTAGATTTTCTGAACAAAAAGTTTTAAAATTCCTGTTGTCGTGTGTTGAATATAATAATGTACGACTACAGGAAACGAACCTGAACAAATTTATCTTTTCATCCCGCGGTGAAAACGCCGCATCAAATATAAAGTAAGGATATACCATGAGCAAGAAAATCATTAGCGGCCTGAACAAAGAAATCCGCGCGATTGAAAAATCTGAACGTAACCTGGGCAAAACTGCTGAGAACCTGACAAAAGAGCAACAGGCTCTGGCTGCTCGCCGTGAAGGTTTGACTGCACAGGTTGAAGCGCTGCAAAACGGCGGCGAAGCTGCTCCGGCTAAAAAAGCTAAAGCCGCTAAGCCTGCTAAAGCAGACAAGAAAGCTGCTAAAGCTGAAAAGGCTGCCAAGCCTGCTAAAGCAGACAAGAAAGCTGCTAAAGCTGAGAAAGCCGCTAAGCCAGCCAAAGCTGATAAAAAAGCAAAAGCTGAGAAAGCTGAAAAGCCTGCTAAAAAAGTGAAAGGCGAAAAAGCTGCCAAGCCGGCGAAAGCCGACAAGAAAGCAACCAAGCCTGCTAAAGCAGAAAAAGCTGGTAAAAAATCCAAAGCTGAAAAGCCGGCGAAAGCTGACAAGAAAGCTAAGAAGTCCAAGAAAGAAACCTCTGGTGACGACTTCGACTTCGAAATGGAATAAGCAAGCGCCGCACATTAGCGGTACTTGATTCGAAAGGGCAGCGCTGACGAGCGTTTGCCCTTTTGTCATATCTACACGAATTTTTGAGGTATTACCTATGTCTGCCGAACATCTGCTTAACGCTGACCTGCCTGATGATACTCGCCCAAAGTCCCCTCCTGACCTTAGCTATTACGACCTGATGACGCTACGCTTAGAAGCAGGTGCGCGTCTTGCTCGCTCTCTTAAAACTCTATCCGATGCGCGTGTCATTAACGAACCAGACTCGAAAGATCTGCTCCCTGCTGCGTTGCGTATCTCTGAAACATACTGGGCTGATATTTGCAACGGCCTTACGCCAGTTCACGACGATAACAATAAAGTCACTCTCGTTGGTGATCTCCCTGCGTGTATCGAAGCGTTCCGTATTGTCGTAATGGAACATGCTCAACGGGAAGCACTGGAACTTGAATGCCGTAACAAGATTGATCATGCCTCTGGCTTCAAGATTCTCACACGCCGCCAGTTACTGCACATCGAAAACAAACACGTATGTAATGGAGATTGTAACCATGACTAAAAAGTTGTCTGAGCAAATCCATCAATACTTCGATCTCATGGAACAGATTCGCAGCCAATTGTTCCGCGTCGTTGATATCTCCGAGCGTTATTACTGCATCACCAGTTTCTCTACCTCACTGCAAGCCATGCAATGTGCGTTGGTAAGTAAAGCCAGCCTGATGGAAGTTAAGCTGATTGAAGGCCTGACTGGTAAAGAACTTATGGCGTTCGGCGCTATTCATGATGCACTCGAACAGTGGTCTGCTAGTGGCATGACTGGTGACTTCCCTATCAGTCAAGACCAGAACGTATTTGCCGCGTACAAATCATTAACCCGTGAAGAAGAAG
>JAVWLC010000024.1:0-5673 GCA_036638175.1 Raoultibacter sp.
CAGCGCTTGCAGCAGGACCAGAACCTGCGCCTTCGCCAAAGAACATGGTTTCGCCCACCGCATCACCCACAACATAGATGGCGTTGAACACACCATTTACCGTGGAAAGTTGGTGATCTAGGGGAAGCATGGTTGGGTGAACGCGCACGTCAATGCCCTCTTCGGTGCGATGCGCGTGAGCAAGGAGCTTCACGCAGTAACCCATATCCTTGGCAATTTCGAGGTCAAGCGGGGTAATGTGACGAATGCCTTCTGCATGGACATCGCCGATGGTTCCGCGCGAATTAAACGCGATGGATGCGAGGATAGCAATCTTGGCTGCTGCATCAAGTCCGTCAACGTCAGCGGTCGGATCAGCCTCGGCGAATCCCTTAGCTTGAGCCTCGGCGAGCACGTCTTCGTAAGCCATATCATCTTCAGCCATGCGCGTGAGCATGTAGTTTGTCGTTCCATTCACGATGCCCATAACCGTATCGATGCGGTTAGCAATGAGCGAATGTTTCATTGGGTCAATGATAGGAATGCCGCCGCCGACGCTTGCTTCGAACGCGATCTCCTTGTTCATTTCAGCAGCAAGGCTCATGACCTCTTCGCCATACGTTGCCATGAGTGCCTTGTTGGCGGTAACAACGTTCTTGCCAGCTTTCAGGGATTCGATCACAACGTTGCGGGCAATAGTGGTGCCGCCGATGAGCTCGATGACAATGTCGATTTCGGGATCATTCACGATGTCTTGATAATCCTGCGTGAAGATATCCTCAACATCATGGGTAATTGCCTGTTCAGGATTGCGCGAACAAACGCGAACCAGCTCAATATCGATACCGTAATGACGTTTGAATGCATCTTTGTGGTTCTTGATGATGTCGATGCAGCCACCGCCAACGGTGCCCGTACCTACGAGGCCGATTTTCACTGCCATGTCGTTTTTCTCCCTAATTTCCGTAGTTCAAGGTTTGCTTTAGTCGAGGTCGCATGCCATAAGATCATCATAGGTCTGACGGCGTGTGGTGACGCGAGCTTCGCCGTCTTTCACGAACACAATCGCGGGGCGCGGCTGCCCATTGTAGTTGTTTGACATAGTGTAACAGTACGCACCCGTTCCAAACACGCAGACGATATCGCCAAGGTCAGGATGCTGAATTGACATGTCAATAACCACCGCATCGCCGCTTTCGCAATGCTTGCCCGCCAAGGTAACTATTTCGGTGCGCGGCTGACCTGCCTTGTTGGCAATGATGGGTTCATATTCAGCGTGGTAGAGCGCGGTGCGAATGTTGTCAGAAATGCCGCCATCGACGGCAACATACTTGCGCACACCAGGCAGCGTTTTGAGAATGCCCACCGTATATAAGGTTACGCCAGCCGTAGCCACAAGGCTTCGCCCAGGCTCGCATAGCAAGCGCGGCAGCGCGAGATCATTCTCGGCACAGTAGCGCTTCACGGCCGTTGTTACGCACTCGGCAAAGTCCTCGATAGAAGAAGGCTTATCGCCTGCCGTATACGCAATACCCAAGCCACCACCCACATCGAGCTCTTCGATAATGTAGCCATATTCGCGCTTGATGCGCGCCATGAGCTCAACCATGACCTGCACCGCTTCGCCGAAGGAATGCAGCGCAAAAATTTGCGAGCCGATGTGCATGTGCAGCCCCGCCAAGCGTACGTTAGGAGTATCCAAGACGTCTTTTACGCAGTTGAACGCCCAATCGTTGCGCATGTTAAAACCGAACTTCGAGTCTTCGCAACCCGTGCGAATATACTCATGTGTATCAGCTTCGACACCAGGGGTTATGCGCATGTAAATGTCTTGGACCTTGCCAAGCTTGCCCGCAATATCTGACACGCGCGCAAGCTCAATACGCGAATCGATAACAATACGTCCAACGCCTGCATCGATTGCCTCTTCTAGCTCAAGCGGTGTTTTGTTATTGCCGTGCACGAAAACTTTTTCCATTGGAAACCCTGCCGCACGCGCAATAGCAAGCTCTCCCCCGCCCGAAACATCCAGGCCAAGACCCTCTTCTGCCACAATCTTGGCAGCTGCTTTATTGAGAAACGCCTTGCTGGCAAAGATGACATCGGAATTCTCATAGCGAGAGCGAAACGCCTCGAGATAGGTTGCCATGCGATTGCGCATATCGGCTTCATCCATAACGTACAAAGCGGTACCTTGCGTGCGAGCAAGTTCCACCATATCAACGCCACCAATATACAGGTGATCGTCGATGACCTCAGCAGTCAGGGGCAGTACGGCACCGAGCTCCATCGTGGTGAGATGATCGGCTTTTTTGTTTAGGTCGGCTGCGGGTAGCGCCATGCTTCCTCTTTTCGGTCGGTCAGAAAGCGTGCGCTTCCTGTTCAGATCGTCGTTCTACCGCTTACCCTACCGCCGAGGCTATCCTTCGATACCGAACAACGCCAGAAGACGCGTCCAAAACGTTCCTTCATCGGCCTCAGATTGAACCTGCTCTTGCTCTGGGGCGACGATAGAATCGGTAGCCATTACGAATTGCACCAAACTCACTTCGGTGTTCTTCGGACTGGTAAAGCTAACGGGCTTAAAATCACTCTTGTCGTATTCGGAGATCATCTTATCAATTTCTTTGCTCACCGTATCGGGTATACCCTGAATTTCCTCATAAAGGCTACCAGTTCCCGTGGCAAGTTCGCCCGCTCCCCCCGAAAGCTGACTCGCGCCACTCGATACAGCCGAAGCACCCGCCGCGGCACTGCTTGCGCCTGTAGCCAAACTTCCTGCGCCTGCGGCAAGCGAAGAGGCTCCCGAAGAAAGCGATTGCGCACCGCCTACGATGCTTTGGGGATCAAGGGGAGAGCCCAGCCCCGAAGCTGCTGCCATGAGCGCCTGTGAGGTGGCGATGAAGCCGCCATTCGTAGCTTCTGCCGTGATGAGATTTTGAGCTGCGGCCTGCATAGCCTGCGCTTGCGAAGCGGTTGCTTGCGCGGCGGCAGCCATGGCAGCCTCAGGACCAATCGTGTCTGGATCAGCAGCATGATAGGCCATCGCGAAGGCCGCAACGTACGCCTGCGTTGCGGCTTCGTACGCTTGCCGCTGAGCCGACGTATCGACAACCGATCCCGCTGCATGCGCGGCTTGATCGTTCAATCCCTGCTGATAAGCAGTAAGTCCCTGCGAAAGCCCCGCCGAACCCGATGCAATCCCTTGCGCACCCGAAGCGATGCCTGACGCACCATCAGCAATCCCAGAGACACCTGTTGCTACGCCTGCCGCTCCACCAGCAAGTTCTTGCGCCCCACTCGCAATTGCTGCGGCCCCTTGCTTCAGCTGGCCAACGCCATCGGTCAACTGAACAAAACCCGAAAGCAAGCCTTCTTTGTCGGGCGATTCAATTACCATCGAGAACGGAATTGCTGCGAAGCTTATGCCATCCATTTCGAAGTTATTCACGGTGGCAGAAGCGGAGTACGAGCCTTCTTTACCAGGCATTCCCGTAAAGGTGACTTGGGTATTTGAGCCCGCAAGAGCAATTTGTCCATCCGATGTCGCAACATTTTTCGCCTTGTCGCCTGCAAATACGAGGGTAATTTGGAGCAGGTAGTTCTCGTAGAAAGTAGGATCGACACTTGTGTTTTCCTTAGTTGTGAGGACGATCTCAAGGTTGCCTGATTTACCTCCGAGGTCGCTCGGATCAATCGCCTTGCCGTCCAGTTTGTAAGAAATCGATATGTCCCACGGGACACTCTTCGAAGTCATGTCCCCCTGATAGCTCAGAGAATCGCCTGCAACTTCAACCGTAACCGCATTACCCTCGTGTTCGATGGCTGTGGTATCGGTGAGATTGAGAACTGCTGAATAATCACCATAATCAGTAACACTACCAGGCTTTTCGGGTGAAAGCACGTTCACCACGTACGCGCTATTGACCGCGCCCGTTCCCGAGAGGCGCGCATAAACAACCTCTTCTTTGGGCGTGGGATTGGTCGCGCTCGCGGCACTTGCTGCGTTGGTGGAACTTGCGGCACCAGTGGCGCCGCTCACCTGTCCCGCGGCAGCCTTGCTTGCCGCACCAGCGTTGCCCCCCGTAGGCTCATCTGCATTCGCACGATTAAGCGATGTTGCCCCGAGCAAACCTTGCAGCAAAAGCAGGGCGGCAAGCAGGATCGCAAGAAAGCGTTTGCGCTGTTCGATAGCGTGCGTTGCCTTAACAACATTCGTTGACTGACTTTCATGAGAGGATTTGAATGTATCGATCATGATGACTTCTCCTTGCGAACATGCGACTCGCTTCGAGCGGCTGATTGCGCGTCATTCGTATTCGAAGCAATCGTACGCGGGTCAAAAAAGTTTGCACGCCACGTTGTTTTGGCGATGAGTTTGTCGAAGATGAGTAGCGCCGCAGGCAAAAACGTCACAACGAGGAAGAATGAAAGCAACGTGCCACGACACAACAGCAATCCCAAAATAGATACGATGTTGTTTGACGAGGTCAACCACAGTACGCCGCCCGCCAACGCCAAAATGCTCGCCGACACAAGGATGCTGAAAAACGTGTCGCCAAGCGTTCGCGAGAGGGCAGCCTTAGCATCCATCGCCTGTCGATTCTTGCGATAGTTGTCCGTAAAGAGAATGGCATAGTCTACCGTTGCTCCCAGTTGAACGGTATTAAGCACAAGAAAGCCGATGTAGTTGAGCGGATCGCCCATGAAATACGGCACTGCCATATTGATGAAAATCGCCGATTCAATGGTGGCAAGCAAAATAATGGGCAGCAGCAGCGAGCGAAACGTCAACAGCAACACAAGCACAATAGCGCAGATGGCAATGGCATTCGTCACGCGATTATCCTGCGTAACCACATCGCGCATGTCGTACAAACTCGCCGCATACCCAGCCGTGAGACCCTCAGTACCATACAGCTCATTCACTTCGCTCCGCACCTGCTCAACCAGCGCGAACGCTTCAGTACCTTCTGTTTTAGTGTCGGCATACACAATAATGCGAGCGTAGTGATCTGAGTAAAACTGGCTCGTAATGGCATCATCAAGGAACCCCACAGGGATTTTAGTCCCCACCATGTTCGCATACGCAATCGCTGACGTAACATGAGGCAACTGCGAGAGTTTGTCGACCAATTCGGCCTCGCGGGCAATATCCCCCTTTGGTACGAGTACAACTGTGGGTGTCGACTGTCCAAACACTTCGTTAATAGCCTGATCATCAAGCGCTACGCGCGTTTGACTTCCTTCTGCAGAACCCATGCCATAAGTAAACTCGGTTTTCGATTGCGCAAGAAAACACGGCACAATGATCAGAAGTACGGTGAGGAATACCGGGATGCGCAAAGGCGCAAGGTATTTTCCAATGCCCCGCAACGTGGGAAACAGCCGGCGATGACGTGTCTTGTCGATCAGTTTGTAGGCAACCAGCGTGAATGCAGGCAGGAACACCACAACGCTCAAAAACGAGAACACGATTCCCTTCACAAGCGAAAGGCCGAGATCGGTTCCTATCTGGAATTGCATGAATCCCAGCGCCGCGAATCCAAAAAACGTCGTTGCTGCCGAAGCGGCAATAGTCGGAAAACTCTTCTTCATGGCAGCTCGCATGGCAGTTTCTGCATCGGACTCAGTTTCGCGGAATCGCTGGAAAGCATGCAGTCATTGTAGGTAGAAGTCATATTGTAGGGAAAC
>JAVWLC010000024.1:5683-14026 GCA_036638175.1 Raoultibacter sp.
CGCGTAATCAAGCGAAACCGCAAGCTGTAACACGGGTGAAACCGTAAATGCGATATAGGAAACCTCGCCGATAAAAAGGTTGGTTCCCATGTTGATAAGCACCGAAATACCGATAGCCAGCAGGAAAAGGATTGGCTCTATCCATGACGTAGTCGAGAGAATCAAGATCAGCAGAATAAGCGGCACCAGAATAAACACGGCGTTCAAAACCTCTGAACCTGCCATCGATTTTGCTTCAGCCGTGGTAACGGCTTGGCCCGATGCGCTTCCCCTATCGCCGATAATCTCATAGATGGCCGTCATTGCTTCTGATTCCTCGCCCGTAGCAACGGTCACATCGAATATCGCATGACCATCTTTGTAATACTGCCCAACGATAGCAGGATCGATCATTTCAAGGGGAATCTCTAGATCCGACACGTCGTCGAGCCACATGACATCATCGACGCCAGCAACAGCCTCTAGCTGCGTTTTGTACGCAAGCGCAGTTGCTACATCCACATCATTCACCATGACACGCGCATTGGGCACCGAAGCATCAAATTCGCTATCCATGATGTCAAGCGCCTTGGTCGACTCTGTGGACTCGGGAAGATAGTCAGTAAGGTTGTAATTGACCGACACCATAAGCGCCATAACTCCGCACACCAAGGTGATGGCGAAGGTCATCCACACAATGAACTTGCGGTGATTGGTTATTATTGCTGTAAAACGGTCCATAGGCTTTTTCATCTCACAATGACTCTTGGCATCCAATACAGCGACATTGTGTTGCTTATCTTTCACTCTTATAGTTATATTGCATCATGCTTATTCTGCAACCAATAAAACAAGCCGAAGTGTCAGCAAACCGACAATTCGGCTCGATCTGTTGAGGACTTACCAAAAACGCACAAATGGGAGCATGCCATGAAGCAAGATCACCGCGTACGAATCACTAAAATGATGCTGCGGGAAAACTTTCTCGAACTTCTTAAGCAGAAGCCACTGGCGAAAATCACCGTTAAAGAACTGTGTGAAAAAACAGGCGTCAACCGTGCGACGTTCTATGCTCATTACAAGGATATGTACGGCATCTATGAAGAAATTGAAGCGGAGCTTACGCAAACCATCATGAACTCGCTCAATGCGACCTTACATCGCAACTCAATTTCGGAATTCAGCAACGAACTCTGCACCATCATTGTTGAAAATCGTAGCTCTTGCGAAGCAATTTTCGGCGAGTTCGGAGAACCAGAACTAGCGAATCGCGTTGTTGATACACTGAACGAAAGTAGCATTGCCGTGTGGCGAAACGAACGGCCCGAACTTTCCGATAGCGACCTCAAAAAACTCTATACGTTCATGGCAAATGGCAGCTTAGCCATCATTCGTTCATGGGTTCAAAACGGCATGCAAGAAAGTCCCGAGGAAATAGCTCGATTCATCGAAAAAATGTCGGACTTCGGTCTGGCTGCGCTCTAGGTCCAGCCGTCTTTGAGTTCATCGTTCTTCGAAACCTGCGCTCAAAATGCACTATACTTTTCCCATTGTGTTGCAAGGGTTTTGAACTATTGGATGGAAATGAAACGAGGGCACCATGGCAAAACCAGAACCATCGGTCGACCAGTGGCTTAAAGAAGCTAAAGCTGATCCGAAGGCCGCACAGTGCGGCATGTTTCTCACCCATAACGGCACCGTTCGCATCACGCCCAAGGCGCAGGTCCGCGAAGGTGTTGAGGGCTTAGGCGACGTGGCTCAGATTGAATTCTCTTACGATGCCGCAGGTGTCGATACAGCGGTAGCCGAAGCGCTCACCTGGCCTGGTGTCTACTATGTGCGCGCATGGCTTAACGAAGGAACTCTCAGCGTTGGGGATTCGATTATGTATGTCCTCATTGGCGCCGACATTCGTCCAACCGCCATCGATGCGCTGCAGAAGCTCGTCGGTAAAATCAAGAATGATCTCGTGGTAGAAAAAGAGCTGTACGCTTAATCGTTTTTAATCTCGAACAGCGCTTCAAGCTCGGATTTGCTGTGAATATCGAGCTTCAAATAAATATAGTATGTTACGGGGGCTTGCGCTCACGCTACTTTTTTTGGGTCAAGACACTTACCATGTAAACAGGTAGATAGGTAATTGGACCTACTTTTTCCACGTTGCCGTCACAGAAGACAATGGCGTTTTCAAAGCTCCGTTTTGAAACATTAAGTAAATTACTTAATGCGCTATGCCTCTTGTAGTCTTTCCCTGATTTAACCTCAATTGGCATCACGCTTCCCTGAGCAGGATCTTCGATGACAACATCAACCTCGCCATACTTCCTCGACGAGTAATAGTGAACAGTGAATCCGTGTGTTGTTAGTTCTTGCGCTATCACATTCTCAAACACCGAACCGTAGTTGACGCCCGATCCCCGACTTACGATTTCGATGTCAGCATTACCCATAAGGCGCGATGTCAAAAGGCCCACATCGTTCATAAAAAGCTTGAACGATGCACGATCCTCCGAAAGACCGAGAGGAAACGTTGGCTCGCCGACACGCGTTACGGCAAGCGCTACTCCAGCCGCCTCGAGCCAGTCGAACGCTGTTTCCATGTTAGCAAATCGAAGATCCTTTCCAAGCCGAGCGTATTTAAAGCGCTTACTCGGTGCGTTCAACTGCCCAGGAATAGACTCATACACCATCTTAATTTGTCGTGCCTCAACTTTATTTTGCACGTATTTCGCTATATCGTCTTCATAGAGATCGACGATAGCGCGCTGAACATTGCGAACAGGAACAATCTCTGACGACGCCACAAATGCTTGTACAGCATCTGGCATACCTCCAACTAGCAAGTATTTGTAGAAACTGTCCATAAGTCGATCGTGAAGAAACTCAGGCATACCAGTTTTTTTCTCAAAGCATTCACGAACACGATCGAATACCTCTTCGGGCAATCCACTCGCCCAACAAAACTCTTCGAAGTCGAGCGGATACATGGTGTACTCTTGGAGAAACCCCACAGGCAAAGATCGAACGTTAACAAAAGCATCCAACCCAAGCAAAGAGCCTGATAAAACGATATCAAGATCAGTGCGCTCAGCCAGAAACTTCACCCACGTAAGAAGATCTTGGCATTCTTGAATTTCGTCGAGGAATAGGAGTGTTTTTCCTGCTTCAAGCCGCTTGCCTGTCAAGACAGATATCCGAAAGAGAAGATCATCCGCATCCACCGCTTGAGAAACCGTTTCAACTGCAACTTTATTTCCTAAGAAGTTGATTTCAGCGAGAATACCGTATTCCGTTCGAGCGAATTCTCTTACTGCTGTAGTTTTCCCAACTTGCCGCGCACCCGTGAGGAGCAGCGCTTGCTTAGTCTTGTTCTTTTTCCAATCAACTAAAGTATTCGTAACTTTGCGCTTCAACATGTCTTCTCCTCACCACTAGTCACACACGATAATAGCAGATTCTAACCAAGAATCCGTAGATTTTACCGCGTTTGCAAACCAAAAAACTGTATGTTTTACCGCGTTTGCAAACCAAAAATGGACTGATTTTCTTGCGAAAGAGAACCTTGGCTCCTATTCAGCAGACAACAGCTCGCGCAATTCTTCGCGACTGTGAACATCGAGCTTTTGGTAGATGCGACGAATGTGAGACTTGAGCGTGCCGTTCGCAATGCACAGCTCCTGCTCAATAACTGCTGTATTCTTGTCGAGCAGAATGAGCTCGAGCACTTCAACCTCGCGAGGACTCAAGCCAAATGTTTCGCTCACCTCAGCTAGTCGTGCGAGCCGCTTTGCCCGAGCTTCCTCTTCGGCGATTCCATCAACGCCGAAGAACGAAACGCCCCAGCTGCGAAGCTGTCCGTTGCCCGTCAACAAAGCCACCGTTGCCACCACCACGAGCACCGACAAAACCGCCGTCACGATAGCTGGATCAATGGGCACAGGCGCCTGCTCGCCTATAAAGGTGCGTGCAGCTAGGTGTCCAAGCGGCAGCGCAATGAGAGTCACTTCTTGAATTCCGCACAGTACCAAAACAGACACGCCATACGTATGCGCAATATCGCAGAGCAAAATGGTGAGCACCAAAAACATGAGGGCATAGCCCACAGAAATAAAGAATCCTGCAACTACACTCACGGTTGAAATGGAAAGAAACGTCATGATCAGGCCGCATATCACCAGAACAAAGGGCGTTCGATACAGCAGCGTGACGTCAAATTTATTCCGCATAGTGAATGCGATGACCAGCACGATAACCGAAGCAGCGATGGTGCCCCACAAAGACAACTCAGTTGAGGGGACATCAAACGGGCTTTTTGCTCCCGCAACCAGTTGGTAGATACCCAAGACCACGAGGAGCTTCCACGGGAAGTGTAATTTACCCCATGTCTTTTTCGGCAAGTCAGCCTGGGGGACCTGGCGAAACGCCATACTCAGCGTTGCTTGGGATAACAGTGGCAAGAGCACCAAAACCATCATCAAACGCGGACCGTCTGCTTCAAGCAGCAACCAAGCCAGCGCCGTGCCCACCAAAAACGCACCCGCAATATAGAGAACCACCCGCATCGGCTCAAAGCAACAATGCAGCTCTGCCCACAACAAGATCGAAAGCGATGCGCCGATGCCTCCCGTGATAATTGCGATCACGCCAAGTACAAGTGTTGCCTCAGGAATCAACATGGCCGCAAGAAACGTTGCTCCTGAGATCAACATCGTTGCGGTACAAGCCGAACGCGCATACGACTTAAAACACAAGGGCTTAATCTTGCGAGCAAACAACGCAAAGGGAATGAACGCGCACACCATAATGACCGTGAAAAGATCTTCGCCAAGCCACGCATCATGAGGAAAAAGCACCGTCATACGGAACATAATAATTTCCATCCATGCACGGGCAAACGCATAGCCAAAAAAGCAAAACGACCACACGCCAAAACCTGCGGTAGCCCGCTCCGTTATGCCCGTTGTTTGCGATAGCGTCTCACGCAAAGATGCCATAGATCCCCTTTTTCCCTGTCGGCCCATTATAAACAACCCATTCACGCTGCCAAGATACCATCTCTCTTTCGTTAAAATTCGTGCTTTCACCTGCGAATTCTTACCGGGTTACAAATTGGGTTACAAATATAGGCCTCAACCTGCCTGTCAGGGGGATTCGCAAACGCACCGCCTTTTGCATACTGAGCACATTGAACGCCATCAGGGAAAGGACAACACATGAGGGTTGATGGAAACAACACTGGATCAACAGCAGGCGCGAAGGCTCCAATGGATATCACGCGAAGGAACTTCATCGCAGGCACCGCTATTGCAGGCGTCAGCGTTGCCTTGTTTGGAATAACGGGTTGCACGCCGGGCGCTGCACAGGCTAGCAAGGCTGGCTTCAAAGCAGGCACCTATACAGGCACGGGTCAAGGCAAGTTCGGCCCCGTTACGGTCGACGTAACGTTTACGGAAGACAGCATTTCGGCCGTAACCGTTACTAAGCACGAAGAAACAAAGTACATCTCCGACACCGCACTCGAAACGATTCCTCAAGCAATCGTCGAGCACCAGTCTCTTGGCGTTGACACCATTGCTGGTTCTACGCTCACGAGCACCGCAATCATCGCCGCTTGCGAAGACTGCGTCAAACAAGCTGGCGGTAGCGCAAGCAAACTCAAGTCAAACTACGAACCCGAGCCCCCTTCAGCAGAAGTCATCGAGCTGGAAGCCGAGGTGGTCATCGTTGGATCTGGCGCAAGCGGTACCGTTGCCGCCGTTAACGCAGCTCGTTTGGGAGCCAAGAAGGTCATCGTGCTTGAAAAGAGTTGCAACGTTGGCGGCAACGCGCTCGTCAGCGGTGGCTACCTTGAGTATGTGCATGCTCCCGATGCGCTACGCGAGAACATGACCCCAAATTATCAAGCCTCGCTCGACGCAGATTTGGCGAAGGCTCCTGAGTTCATGCCAGCCGAAGACGTGACTGCGCTCAACGAGGCATACGAGGCATGGAAGGCATCGGGCAGCACCAAAACGTTTGACGATGTACGCCTTCACGCGCTCCAGTACGCAATTCAGGGCGAAGGCGCTTACGCTGACATGCTCATCTCTGCACAGCACATCGACGAACTTGACAGCTGGCTGGTTGAGAGCGGTTTTGAGTTCAAGCCACTCGTCGGCATTGTTGGCTACTCATGGCCACGTTGGACCTCTTCAGTTAATGGCACCTGCGGCCAGGGTTACTTCGAGTTTTACACTGATACCATCGAGAAGAACAACTACCCTGTTGAGATTTACCTCAACACACCCGCGAACGAACTCATCACCAGCGGTTCTGCTGTTACGGGCGTTGTTGCTCAAGGTGCTGACGGTACCACCTATCGTGTCACGGGAACCAAGGGTGTCATCCTCGCAACGGGCGGCTTCTCAGGCAGCCCCGACATGCTGCGCAAATACAATACCCGCTGGGAATGGGATGCCAAGCAGACAATTCCTACCACCAATGCTTTTGGACACACAGGCGACGGCATCACCATGGCGCTCGCCGTGGGCGGCACCACTGAGCTCATGGATGTGCAGATGCCCTTCCCCTTCGCTGACTGCAAAAACTCAACCGACGAGACAACTGTCGGCGATGACATCGATTGCCCCATCATCAACAAAGAGGGCAAGCGCTTCATGAACGAAGTACTTGACCGCTACACCATGACCGAAAACATCATGGCGCAAACCGATCAAATGATGTACATGATCAGCGACAAAGATACTTGCTGGATCGAGGGCGACCTCAACCGCTACGGCCGCGATGTCCAAAACCTTATCAATCAAGGTCAGCTCTTCCGCGCCGATTCGCTCGACGAACTTGCCGAACTCATCTCGTGCGATAAAGCCACGTTCAAGGCAACCATCGAGCGCTACAACGAGATTGCAAAAAGCGGCGAAGACCCCGATTTCGGTCGCACCACCTTTACCGAGCACAGCCCCATCGAGAATCCCCCGTTCTACGCATCGCCACGCACCTGGGCTATGCACATCACCGTCGGTGGTCTGCTTGTTGATGCAGCAAACGATTACGCAGTACTCAACGAGAAGGGTGAGCGCATCGAAGGCCTTCATGCCATCGGCGAGACCACGCTTGGCAGCTGCGGCATCGGCGTTCAAGGCGAGGGTTACGCAATCGCTCAGGCACTGTTCGGAAAGTAGACTCACGCTTTCTGGTGGCTCGAACTTGTGCGATTGCGCCGCGCAACCAAAAGACTCATCGAGAAGCGCCTTGCTTACAGGGCGCTTCTTTTGGAGGCATTGGTGAGGAAAATCCTTTATCATGGGTGCGGGAGATACTTGATGATACGGGGTGGATGTCGTGGAGACCGAATACCTGAGGGAGTACGTCGTTTTTTCGCAGCAGCTTAACTACGCTAAGGCAGCGGAAACACTTTTTCTGTCACAGCCAACGCTACGTGCGCACATCAAAGCGTTAGAAGATGAACTAGGCGCCTCGCTCACTATCAAGCGAGATAACCAGTTTGTCCTCTCGCCTGCTGGCAAGTATTTCCTGAAAAAAGCGCGCGATATCATCAAGCTTGCAGACGAAGCGACCGAAACAAGTCGAACTATTGCCGAAAACTCTGCATCACTCGTTATCGGGTTTTTAGAGTATCCCTACCTCGAAGATTTGTTTATCAAGGCCCGCGAGCTTCTTCCCGAGCAACACCAACCAGGTCTTGAGCTTTTGTTCTCACCGAAAATGCACGCAAATGTTGAGGCAATCACCAGTGGTGAGGCAGATATCACCATCTACCCCCTTACGAGAACTTTTGCCGACCGCAATGAAATCAGCGCACCCCTTCTTCCTCCAACAGTGTCGAGTATGTATATCGGAAAAAGGGAATGCCGTTTTTGGCTCACAAAAAACAATCCTCTTTTTGAAAAGGATCACATTGTCGCAAGCGACCTTAAGGACTGCACGCTGCTTTTAGGAAACACGCAAAACATGATTTCTGCAGGGCCTCGATTTCAGGAATACTTTGACGCATGCGGGGTGTCGATTGAAATAGACAACCAGCCTTATGCTAGCTATGCCGATTATTTTTTGGCTGATATGAGAAACTACTTCGGTATTATCCTGGAAGGACACCGTCTTGAGCGAATTGCCCGAGAAGACTTCAGGATATTCACTCTTGAAGATTTCACGGTATATTCCGATCTCTATATACTCTACGATCAGACGAAGCTTAATGATCTCAGTTTGAAATTCCTGCATGAAATCGAAGTGCTTAATACTGCGAACGAGCCTGCATAAGACCCTCTGAACTACGAACGCTTCTCGAAGTTTTCAGCCCGCCATCATAAGACAGCGGGCTGAAAACGTGAGGGAGTTATGCTG
>JAVWLC010000025.1:0-7462 GCA_036638175.1 Raoultibacter sp.
CCGTACGAAATGGATATCGTTGGTTATGCGTCTGCTGACGTTATCTCCAACGGTACTCTGATCGACGTGCAGGTGTACAACGAAATGGAAGATGACACGACCACACCGAAGAAACGTACCTACAAAGCTCTGACTGCTAACAGTCCGAACAACACCGGTATGCGTATCTTCTTCTTGCAAGGCTATAAAGCCCCAGAAGGCGCCGGAGCCTAATCCTCACAGGGTGCCTTCGGGCGCCCGTTTTAGTTTCTATCGCGTGAGGTGAAGCATGGCAGAAATAATTCCTATTGTTGAGACAGTCGGTTCTCATACATGGCATGCTACTGTGAACGTTGGTGGGCACACTGATGCTCTTACGTTCCGTGTTGTTGGCGGTACGTTCGCAGATGGCACAACCGATAAACAGATTACGCCGACTACAGGCTCTGATTATGACATGGACCTGAAAGCTACGAGTACGGTATCACCCGACTCTACGCAATCGGCTCTTGTCTATTATCAAGACGGCGATCTTTGGGTGCTTGTGAAAAGTGCTTCGCGCATGTTCATGCAGCCTCAAAAGAAAGAGCTGGACTATCGTCTGCTGACTCAAGGGTTTGATGCACTGCCGTTAGGCGCTACGCTCAACCCTGTGTACAACGGTCTTATTCTCGGTGGCGGTGTACGTATTCCTACTGCCACCGCGATGCAAACGAGTCCAGTAAAAGCCTTAGGCACTATGGAGTCTACGATTTTTGACTCTAAGAAGCCTACGTCGTTCGTGTATGACAGACCAAACAAGACCTTCTACTGGATAAGTAACGCTGCGTCCGTTGATGCTACCAGACTCTATGGTGCAATGACTAACGTAGACCTTGCTGGTTATAAGGTGAGTTACGTCAACGGTGTGCGTACCGTTGTGCTGTTCCGTACTAATGGTCTGATTGAAACCTACGACCAAACGATGTATCGTACCAGTACGATTGAACTTGGCTATCGAGTGACGCGTGTTGTGTGTCGTCGTGCTGGCGTTGGTTCAAACGTTGCTGATAGCTACGTTGTGTTTGATCGTAAAGGACGTGCGCACTATCTCAATGCGGCAATGACCGAGACTGCTGTTAAGTCTGATAACTTCTACGTCAACGCCTCGGATAGTTACGATGTGCTGTCTACAAACGATGGCCGCCTTGTAGGTGCTGCTGTTTCAAACTCGACTAACGGATTCTGGTATCAGTTCGTGCCAAGTTCGTTCTTAGTGTTTGGCTATGACCCTACGTCCATGAAGATGTTGCAGTTCAACGTGCGAGACAACAAGCTCCATGTTGCCGAACGTGACCTGATTACAAATGACTGCTTGGTGTATAACACACCTGCGGCATGGACAGAAACAGGCGGTAAGATTGTTGCTGGTATGGACACTAACGGCACCGATGCTTTATTCGGTTTTGCTGACGGTGAAACTCCATCTATGTCGCGTACTGGTTGGTCGTATGCCGAACTGCTTACGCCTCCATACACGCAAGCTGATACGTATGATCGTTTATTCTATTATGCGTCCCAGCCAACAAACAATCTAAAGCACCTGACTATTCGTAACTACAATGTTGTTTGGCCTGACTTGAAGAACGTTGAGCTAGGTCCTGTGGTTACGTTTAAGTATGTGGTTGATGCACAGGATAAAGATATTCCACTGCCGTTAGCTGCACCTGCTGGTGTAACGATGACAGCCACTGTCAAAGTCGTAACAGTCGATGATGACGATGTGGAGCACGTTGAACAAGTCCCTGTGACGCATGTCTATCATGGTGATGAAGTTACCTTCACGTTATCTCACGCATTCATTACCAGTAGCTCGTTCCCGATATCTATCGGCCGTACTGTGTATGAGTTTGAGATGCAGACGGACGACAAGCCTGATGCACTTCACTGGGAGAACATCCTTGGTGTTGAGAATGATACGTGGAATCGCACGGAAGATGTGACCGTTAAAGGCATTAACGTAGCTGTGCCTGTAGCTGTTACGATTGATGGCGTTGTCGATTATAGCCGTGTGAAAATCTTTGTCGATGGAACTGAAACCGCCATGCCTGTGTATGTGCGGAACAATCAGACTCTCGGCTTTGAAGTTCTACAGAAGAATAACACAACACGCGTTGCTGTCACTGTAGGTCAAGGTGGTGCTGCGTTTGGTGTGTATACGCTGATTGAAGCGAAGCTAGATGTAGGGCGTCATTGGGCATACATGCCTATCGGTAAAGAGATTCGTTCTAGTGTGATGAAGAACACTGGTACGATCCCTCTGGTACTGACAATCACTGAGACTGATGCTCAATTCAGTCAAGGTGGCCAGACGCTCACTCTGCCTGTTAACGGTACTACCCAACTGGTGTTCACGCCGACCGAGAACAAGCAGTACAGCATTAAGTTCAACTCCGACCAGTATAGCTACGAGTGGCATATCTGGGCTGATGACCATTGGCTTGGTGAAATACCTGCGACTAAACGTGCTGAACGTTATGTCATGGGTGACAGTGGTGATATCTTCTTTGGCAATGTGCCTGAGAACTTCTGGACGTATATCAAAGTCCCTGCAGGTATGCTGTTAGATATTGACGGTGTGCGTGTTGTTATCCCGCTTGATTCTCGTGGTGTGTACAAAGAGCAAAACACGGTACTCGGACCATTTGAGTGTGCCGAGACTATGCTCAAAATCTACGGCTTGCCGTCGCATGATCAGCCTCACACGTTGATGCTGGGTAATGCACCGCTGCCGTGGCTGTACGATATGACCGTTGACCCAACATACGAAGTTCAACCGACGCATTTCGTTGGTGAGCTTAACCTCAAGTATGATGCGCGTTATACGGCAACTGTCCAACAGACAGACAGCACGTACCTTAACGTGGTTGATAGCCATGTTATTGTTGCGCCTGAGTTTGATAGAGAAACAGAAGATCCACTTGAGTGGTTCGACTGGCCTGATGTGCGTACACACGCTGCTGAGTCTGTGCCTGTAACGTTTATATCTCCTGCTAATCCTCGCGGTATGGCTGTATCGCTGCCTATGTGGATAACAGGTCCAGAAGACCACGTAGGATTCATTCCTACTGTTACACTGGAACAAGCACAGGACGTAGTAGTTGATACGTTTGAAACGTTTGAGATTCTTGAAGGTCGTAATGAGTCTGTGACTACTATGCAGTTGCAGGACTTCATTGATGGCGTCAGGGATCGCGCAGACACGATTGACCTGTTCACGTTCATCGGTACAGACCGTGCTTCTGCTGTAGACCAGTTCCCGTTATTCGAAGCGATAACAGGACAGACCGAGACCAGCTCTCTATTCCCGTTGTTTGAGTCCTTCTCTGGAGTACAACAGGCTGCTGCAACGTTCCCGCTCTTTGAATCGTTCACAGGTACTACTGTGGTTCACGATTCCTTTGAAGCGAAGTTCTTTACTGAACGTGCTCTCCGTGATGATACGTTTAGTAATACGTTTGTTGAGATGCTTGAGTTCCAACAAACGTTCGACCTGTTTAAGCCTGAGTTCTCTCATCCTAAGTCTTGGACTGTGGAGCAACTGGAATCGCGCTTTGCGAAACCACAAGCTAGTTATAAAGGCCAATCGATCTTCCCACGCCATATTACATTCAATCCTCCTCAGATTGATATTTCTGATGTGCGTAAGGTTGAGTCCTACACTAACTTCCCGCAACCTGTGAGTCAAGCTCGTTTGACTTCATGGAATAGCGCACTGTATCATATCGGTTGGAATCGACCTATTTGGCGTCCAGCGTCTGTGACCTATAAGCAAGCGCCGCACGTTCCTAAATATATCGATCCATTGTATCATCCTGCGGTATTGTTCCAAGACGAGATTCCTTTCGTTCGTTGGCATTCATCCGACAAGTGGTATACACTGCCGCCTGCGCCTGGCTCACGAATGGAGGATCCGAAGCGTTACAAAGTCTTACCAGCTTCGTCTGGATTCTTCCACATGACGAATACTGCTGACAATGTACTGCCTCACGTCCCACACTATCGCTATGGTGCAGCGACGTACAAAGCCGATATGTTGCTGGCTGAGCAAAGACGTTCTGGCTCTGGTACAAGTGCTGACCCAGCTGCGGCTGTTCAGGTACAAGCGTCTAAGAGTATTGACGTTGTTACTTCTTCGGGGCGCGTAGCAACACGTCCGTCCATAAAAGTTGCAGTGCAGAAGACGCGCATCTCTACGCCTAAAACGTATGGTGTGCAGCCTCCTGTATTTGAAACGTGGACAGTTGCTCCAGATCATGGAGACAAAGACGAACCGTTGAAAGAAGGGTACTTTGAAACAGAATTGCTGGCGCTGCAAGATGCTACGCAAGTCTGGGGCTTCGACCCATCAATGGTGTATGCTATCCGTCAGGTCAATGGCTATTGGACTTGGGCACAGGTTACTGTATGTGAAGAAACATGCGGCTCTATGTCCTGTTCAGCACGTGGTTATTTAAGCGGGGGTTAATCCCCGCTTTACCTTGTATAAGCTAATTTCAAACGTGTCCGAACAATAAAGAGATAACCAACATGCTGCCTATTTCTATATCCGCATCATATGAAGATGCAATATCGAAGTACGCGTGGTTCAAGTTCACTGGATCCCGCGGTAAAGAAGTAACGCAACGTACCCACAAGCGCATGATTCGTGACGGTGATGTATTCGGCATCCTGCCACTTCGTAACGGCAGTCGTTTCACGCTTATTTTTCCAGATATGCCACATGTCGATTTTCCTCTCGATAAGACTACTGGCATGTCACTTATGGAACGTAGCTCTAAGCTGCGTAAAGTGCCTGAGGTCGTACAGCGCGGTCGTGAAAAAGTATCTGGTGCTGTCACGATACAGAAGCGACTGAACCGTACCAACTTCGACGTGCCTCGCTACTCACCTAAGGGTGTTAAGTCTGAGGTTAAAGCTGGTCTTAACTTCGGTAACTATCAGTGGCGTATCGTTCCTAACAATGACTACCCTGTGAAAACATCCAAAGGCGTAGTTAAGTTTTATAAGAACGATATGATTGGTGTGCGCTTCCTTCGTGCTGGTAAAGGAGGAGTTGTTGTCAACACGGATGGTATGTTCATCAAGGTAGATGACGTACAGTTTGACCAGCTGGTGCATGACACGAACATCATGCCTTTAGGAGATTGGCCTAAAGGTGAAGTCCCATCTGATGCCGTTGCGGCGTACCGTAAGCAAGCCCGTCGTGCTCGCTATCGCAACAAGATTGCTGACTCTGAGGCAGAACGCCTTGCACGTAACGCCGCTATTCTTGAGCAGCAACAACAGCGCAAGGAACTCCGTAAGCAGCGCAACAAAGAGGAAGCAGAACGCTCACAGGAAATGACTCAACTGCGTAAGAAAGTTAAGCGCGGTGAAGTTGAAATGCCAAAGCCTGAGGTGCGCACTGTATACGAGGACGATCCTGAACTGCGTGGACGTAAGAAAGCGCGTGTGATTGAAGTCGAAGACCTCGAAGAAGATCTGGAAGAAATCGATCTGGACTTTGATGAGCAGAAGCTCCAAGAAGTGCTGACGCGTAGCCCGTTCTCTGGTGATGCGTTCAATATCGAAGACTCTATCGGTACGCTGTTTGGTGATGACGATTCTGATGGGATTGAGGGCGATACTGACCTTGACCTGTCTGATATCGAAGAACCCGAAGACGATGAGGAAGAAGATACCCCACCGCCTAAAGTTCGAGCCAAAGCAGTTAAAGGCAAGAAGCCTGTCGAAGAAGACCCTACAGAAGACGAGGAAGATACTGATGTGGAAGAAGACTTTGACGATAGCGATCCAGATGGCGCTGACGAGGGGGATGACTCCGGCGACACAGACGACGAATCCATGGATGAGTCCGATGACGACGAAGGAGCTGATCCAGAAAGTGAGGATGAGCCAGATGAAGACGCCGATACGTCAGACGCAGTAGACGAAACTGAGGAAGAAGATTCTTCCGATGATGACGTTACTCGCGCTGAGAAAGAAGCCGCTATCACAGCGAAGAAGATCGCAGCCGATAACAAGTCTACTCCAGGCAAACGTGCAGATGAAGCTGAGGAAGGTGATGTACTTCGCTTCCGTGCTGATACCAAACTGCAACGTGACTGGCTGATTGTTAAGGTGAGTTCCCACACTGCGTCCGATAACATCGTTATCTATACGCTGTACGATCTTACCAACAGTCCGGACGAAGTACGTCAGGTACGTATCAACCGTGCGCGTAAACAGAACCTCTTTGACTACGCAGAACATGTGAAAGATATGGCGCCTAAGCTGTTCAATCGCGTGTATGACCTTGTTGAGGATTATCCTGTAAACAAAGACCCCATCGCCTCATGACACTGTAAATACCAGTGTTAATGACGATCGGAGAAAATCATGCAAATCTCATTGAAGCAACTCGAAAAGAACCCTAAGAAAGTTCTCGATACGCTCAATCTGACACAGACAACGAAACTTGTGGCGCATCTTGATGATGCGTTCCACACTGACTCGGAAGGCTTGATATCTGATGCCGTGTACGACTTCATCCGTAACTACATCGACGAGCGCTGGCCGAAATCAAAACTGGCACGTAAGATTGGTGCGCGTGATGATTCAGATGTTAAGCTGCCTGTGCCTATGGCCAGCCTGAACCAGTATACACTCGGTAGTAAGCAACTGACTAAGGCATTGTCCGAAGACGTTGAGTGGATTCTGACTGACAAGCTGGATGGGTTGAGCATTGAACTCATCTACGAGAAAGGCGTACCAGTTAAAGCGTTTACTCGTGGTAATGCTGTCGGTGGTAAGGATGTTTCCCAACACATACCTGCCATGCGTGTTCCTCAGAAGATTAGCGAGAAGGGCCAAGTTGTTCTGCGCTGCGAAGCACTAATCCCGTACAAGACATTCATGGCTAAACTCCATGAGTCTGCTGGGGGTCGCTTCAAAGCTGCGCGTAACGCTGCGTCTGGTCTGGTTCGTAACTTCGAGACAGCGAAAGAGTTTAAGTACGTCCACATGGTGTGCTTCGGTATCATCGGGGGTAAGGGTGCTACACTCAAACAGTCTTCGCAGTTCAAGCTGTTGGAGAAATGGGGATTCGAAGTGGTTCGTCACTTCGGTCCTATGCGTTTTACTTCTGAGGAAGAACTTGTTCCTTGGTTAGACAAGCGCATTTCCAAAGCGAAGTATGAACTCGATGGGATCGTACTGACCAGAGATATACCTCAGCCAAAAGCAACCGCCACTAACCCTAAACACGCGTTCAAATTTAAGATGAACGTTGATTCGGATACGGTCATTGTGACTGTTAAAGACGTTATCTATCAGGAGTCTAAGTACGGTGTGCTGGCTCCTGTTGCGTTGTTTCCGCCGACTGTAATGCCTGGTGGTGTGACAGTCGAACGTGCTTCTGCGCACAACGGCTTCTATGTTGAGCATGGCTATCTCAAGCCTA
>JAVWLC010000025.1:7562-13898 GCA_036638175.1 Raoultibacter sp.
GAACGTGCTTCTGCGCACAACGGCTTCTATGTTGAGCATGGCTATCTCAAGCCTAAGAAGAAGGGTGCGGTGCTTGGTCCTAAACGTCCTCTTGGCCCTGGTGCTAAGGTTAAGTTGATTCGAAGCGGCAAGGTAATTCCTTACATCATGGAGATTCTCAAGCCAGCTAAGAAGCCTAAGCTGCCTGACGTACAGTACAAGATCAATGGCGTTGAGTTTGTTGCGAAGACGAAGACCAGTGCTGCTGATGCTCGTATGCTTGGCTCGTTCTTGAAAGGACTGGACGTTGCGAATACAGGACCAAGTACCTGTAAGCTGCTTGTTGAGTCTGGTATTAAAACACCACAGCAATTGTTCCTAACACCTATGGCTACGCTGCGTGAAATCGTTGGTGACTCTCGTGGACGACAACTGGCTAAAGACCTGAAAGCGCTGAAAGCCGGTGTGCCGATGAATACATGGTTGAAAGCAACTGCTTCATTCTTCATGCGCGGTGCTAACACAACGTTTGATAAGGTTGTCGATGCCATTCCTAACCTTGAGTATTATCTCAAGCGTGGTTATACTGCTGACCTGATTCTTAAAATCAGTGGTATGCACGGCGTTGATAAGCTGGCTCCGCAGATAGCTGATGCGGCTGTTAAGTCCTACCTCATGGCAGTCGAGATGGATGTTACTCTCGTACCGCCTAAGAAAATTAAGGTCACCAGTAGTAAGCTCAAAGGCGTTAACGTTGCCTTTACTGGTATACGTGACAAAGAGCTAATGAAACGTATTGTTGAACTCGGCGGTACTGCTAGTGATAGCATGAAAGCAGATACGACGATACTGATCGCTAAAGACCCAGGCTCTGGTTCTGCGAAACTCCAAAAGGCTATCGACAAAGGTATTCCTGTTATGAGTATCGCGGAGTTTAAGAGCAAATATAAACTGGAGTGATTATGCTCGCTAAACCTTGTACGTTCGACTACTGGCGTAACTACAAACCAGTAGCACCGAATCTGACATTCAAAGTTAAGAACTCAGGCGTCACTGAGATCACTCTGGACCAGATTATTCAAGGGGCGCGTGATGAGCTGACGAAACATAGTCCTACAGAAGGTGTTCTGGATAAGGTGCCGGTTCAACGTGGCTGGCGCCTGTCTGCTATCAAAGTGAACGACCCTGCCTGTGGTACTATACGTCTTAACCGCTTTAACGACATATTTCTATATAGTCCGAGAAGTGGTTATGTTGGACCTGACTGTTTCGATTACATTCTGACGAACGGAACGCAACAGTCAAACTCTGGCACCATCACGTTGGATGTGTATCAATGGTACACTTACCAGATGCTGCTGTATCGCAAGAACACGCAGAAGACCTATCACCGCTTTACTGCCTATCCGTTCATGAAGTATGCGTCAGGGCAAGAGCAGTTGAAGCCTGTTAAGTTCGTGGAGATTACTTGGTTCTATAACCAGTATCGCGCTGAAACAGACTCGAAAGGTGTGAAGCGTATTCGCAAACAGCGTATCGTCATGGGAAGAACCGTAGCTGACTATACGATTTATTACAATCGCATGGCCTACGCTCCTACCATGTACAATCAGTGCAACGAGATACAGGCTTATACGTATTTCGATAACACGTTGGGCGAAGGCTTTGATGGTGACTACGACCGTCCTTTCGTTCCCACGTACTCTCAAGGCGACGTTGAAATTGAAATCAAACTGTACACTGAGGAAAAAACAGTCTACAGCAATGCGCTGATGCGCTACATAACACAAGTCGACCTGACCCAGCCTATCGTTCTGGACTACCGCGTGTCTGATATCTATGGCAAGAAGTGGTGGGATAGCGGTAACATTTTAGTATAACCCCAAAGAGGCACTCATGAGAATTTGCGTAGCGGCTATTTGTCGCAATGAAGAAAAGAACATAGCGGAATGGCTGCAACATGTGTCTGGTGCTGATGCTATCAGTATCGTTGATACGGGAAGCACTGATGGTACTACTGATATCGTTGCCAATTTCCCTCACCAAGCACTCTATCATATGTTTGATGTGGATGAACAACGTAACTTAGGTGCCAGCCGCGAACTGGCCGCTACGCCGTTCTCTGAGGACGACCTTGTGGTGTGGCTTGATATTGATGAACGCTTTGATGATCCTGATTGGGTTGAAAAGCTGCGCACCACCAAACATATCAAACACGCAGAAGCTGTTTGGATTCTGATGCGTAACGGTGACAGCCATTACAAGCAGATGAAAGCATATCGTCGTCGTTCGTATTTCTGGAAGTATCGTGCGCACGAAGTCCTGACTTCACGCAAGCCTACGCAACATCTGCGTACGGTTGATGCTGAGTTTGCAACTGACCACTATCCTGATACGACTAAGCCTCGTGATTATTTGCTGGAGCTTGGTCTGGATGTTGGTGACTATCCGCATGACGACCGTTGCAGTTTTTACTATGCGCGTGAACTGTGCTATGCAGTGATCTACGGACAACGTTCTGAACTGCTGGACGATGCTCGCCGTGAGGTTGAACGTCTTGCTACTATCGCCAAGTGGAATGATTACGTAGCGATTGCCAATCTCGAACTGGCCAAAGCAACATTCATGCAGGGATTTACTACGGAAGCTGTGGCGTGCTGTTATCGCGCTATTGCTGCACGTCCTGATCGTATTGAAGGCTACGGCATGCTGGCCGATATCTTCTATCGCCGTGATGATATGATCAACGCTACAGGCATGGCTGTTCAAGGTATCTCTGCTGCTGAACAGAACCCAAAAAGTTTCTTGTTCGACCAGACTTCTATTAATTTAGACCTGTGTTATGAGACTGCCTACTGGGGCTGCCGTAACTTGGGACTGGTTGAACCTGCTCTCAACTATCTCGCACGTCTTACTGTCCATCGTGGCGGTGACGTGAACGAAGCGATTATGGCCTCTGGATTGATGGAGAAGTTGCAGCCTCAATCCTCTCAACAGGAGAATGACTCCAATGACGAAAGTTGCGCGACTCAAGAAGGAGATAGCGCCGAGTCTAATCAACAGCTCGGAACAGACGCTTATGAAGTTAAGCGAGTCACTGACTCCGGAGAACAAAGCTAGCCTGACTAATGCTTTTGCTCTGGCCGGTAAGCGTAAACTCGGACAAGCGTTCAAGCCTGAGGATATCGTCAACGTTGCAAAACGCACTGTGGTGCCTGCTATTGCTGCGCGTATTCTTACGGAGCTCTCAGGCACTACCGAGAAAGAAACGTTTAAGACACTCGCACGTCTGGCTATCGGCCTTGCTGATATCTACAGCAAACGCTCCGGCCTGACTACTGGTAATCAGGGTACGCAGATGCCTATTGTTATCGGTGCGTACTTCCTGAACCGTGTGCTAAACGATAGCTCCTCAACGATTGCCCAGATTAACTTGATTGACCTACCTATCGAGCAGAAGATAGCAACGTTGTTCGAGTCCTTCTGGAGTTCGTTGGATATCGAAGCGCTGAAAGAAAGAATGACACCACGTTCGGAGTCATCTTCGCGTGTGACGTTCAAAACCATCAAGAATAAAAACATCTATGACGGCACTGAAAAGTTGATGTACGCTGTCAATGCTGGTGGCCGTGTGTGCGGTAAGATCGCATGGGACCCTGCATGTGGTGAATGTTCTGATAAGTCTACTGGCTGGGTTGTGACGTTGTTCGATGGATTCAATGAAGCTGCCTATCGTTCTGGACGTGGAGAAAATGTCCACGAACCGTTCACCGCTGTCCATAAGGGTGAGATTAAACTGCATAATCCTACTCGCATGACTCTGGCTCTTGCTAAGTCGTGGGCACGTGGTGCACTCAGGAGCTAACCATGCCACAATTCTCTTTCGCGTACAACATAGGGGATATCGTTACGTTTCAACATCGACGTAACCCAGGGGAGAATGACTGTTGCCAGTTACGCGGTGTGATTGATTCTATTCTCATCGTCCGTGATGAAGCACTGTACATGATCCGCAGCCGCTATGCTTCGCATCCTGTGCCTGAGACTGACATTGTTCGACCGATATTCAGTACCAAATCGTTTGACGTGTTATATCCTGGAGTCGAAGTAATCGTAACGATGAAAGACGGCCACGAAGTCCCAGCATTTGTTGAGAATGCAGTAATTTCAAATGGTCGCTTACGCTACTGGCTTAATGATGTGACTGGCCTCAATGCCTTTCAAGTCGATGAGCACCAAGTACGTTTAGCCCACGAACAATCCAGCAACATCGACAAATTCCAATAGGGAGAACACGATGGACCAGTCCATTAAGTCCGAATCGTTTGATGTATCGGACATGGGTCTTGTCGGAATGAACGCGATTGATCTGCACAAAGAAGATGTTAGCCGTGATGCTAAGTCTATTCGTGTTGATGGTTCTCGCTTCGGTATTCAGACAGGCTCTTTCAACCTCGACATAAACGTATGGCTGCCTAAGGCTGCTGAGATCTACGGTACGTCGCGTGATATCCGTGACTACATCATCGTTCCTGTGCCAGTCAATATCACTGAATTGCCCAACACCAACGGTGATGCTTTCTCACTGAATGAATGGTTGTCGTTCAACCCAGACCAGGGTCGCTTGGCATATCAGACGTTCATCGGTAAGCCGACGTTTATTGAGCATAACAACAAAGACGTGCGTCAGGCTCAAGGTATTATCTTTGACTCTAACCTGTCTAAGCTCAAGAACTTCCGTGGCAACCATGCGCGCCTGACGTTGCTGCTGTCGTTCGACCGCACACGCTGCCCTGAACGTTGTGACAGAATCCTCAGTGGTGAACTGAACACGTATTCAAAAGGCACAACCTACCGTGCGTATAAATGCAGTATCTGTGGTCAGATCGTTACGCCGAAGAATCGTAACTTCTGCTCGCACACTGCGTTTAACCGTCCTACGTACCTTGACGGACGTACTGGCCGCCTTGCTTATCGTGACTGCAAGGTGCTTACTGGCTTTGAATGTAGTAGCGTTGACGATCCAGCTTTCGCTTGCGCTGCAACGTACAAAGAACACCTGATGAGAATGGCGTAATGGCACAAGGTCTTTCTGTCGAAGACTATTCGTACTATCGCTATCTCGGCTCTGACACCATGATCTCAAACGGCATTCGTATGCAGCCGCGAGAGGTCGTGGGTCTCCTTCAAGTCAATAGTGACCTGTACTATATAGCTCACCCTAAATACGATCAGGCTGTATCGATCAGCGGTTCTGACGGTGATATGCTCATAAAGAACAGCCGTCCATTTACTGCGAAGCCCAATGCGCTGTTTCCTGGACGCTTTAACTTCACTCCTTATGAGGAAGAAAAGCGCTCTGCTGCACCTGCTGCCCCGGTTCCGGAGCCGGAAGTTGTCAAGCCCAAGCCAACTCCAGTTCGTGTTCAGAAGGTATCTGAACCTCAGCCAGAACCAGCATTGCCTAAAGCGCCTGTTCTACAGCGCCCTAGCGATACTGATATGCAGCCCACACTACCTAAAGAAATGCTAGATGATCCAAATATGGATGCTGCTGCGAGAAAAGCGGCTGCTTTGCGTATGATGGATTTGAAAGCGTTCGGTAAGTTGGAACCTCTTATCTACGCTAACGCAATCTATCCGGGCGGTACTGCAAATAACTACGCAATAAAGCCCGTGCCTAAGTGCGGTAAAGTTCATTTAGAAGTAATGGGTATTGATGCTCTGTCAGTGGCTGGCGGTACCTTTGTTAAGAGAGGTATAAGCCCTCCTGAATATGTGCTTAAAGATATTCAGGAAAATGTTATGTCTGGCATAGGGCTGAATCATACGCTGCCATTCAAACGTCTGTACGTAGGTATTACCTCGGATAATAGTGGTAGCCACATCGTTACGTATCGCGTACACGGCTTCATTTACGGTGCAATCTCCATCCATCCTGCGCAACTCGTCCAGCACTTTGGTGGATATAATAGCCTGAGTATGGCACACGTTATTACGCATGAATTGGCCCACTTTGTGGATGACACAATGCTGCGTAATGTTGACCGTATGAAGTTCGATCAGGCTATCCGTGGTAAGAAAATCCACCCGGATTCGCTTAACGCACGAACAATCAGTTCGGTACCTGCCGAGCACTTCGCAACGCTCGCGGAGCTGATGGTCTGGGGAGATAGTCTGCGCAACGTATACACCTTAAATGGTGTAGAAATTGTCTCGAAATACTTCGAAAACAGATATATTCCACAAGCCGACATTGATAGCAGAAAGATTTAAAAATACCTGAATTTTTTCTGCATATCTTAATTTTAACCTGTCGATTCAACGACTCAATTCTACGAGGGTTTTACCATGCCA
>JAVWLC010000026.1:0-13621 GCA_036638175.1 Raoultibacter sp.
CCTGCAAGACGGCTGAGTTTTGGTATAGTAGAAAGACTTCGTTACCTCGGACGTTGGGCAGAGTGCCACAATAGAAGGGCACCTATCGTTCGTGCGAAACAGCGTCGGCAAATTTGATTTCGATGGAGGCCTGCAGTGAAGTTGTTTATGGAACGATTCAGGCAAGCGGTTGCCCTCTCCCCTCAGAAAACTGCGATTGTTGATTGCGATGGTACGCGCGAAACAACGTATGAAGAGCTTGATAGACTCAGCGACAACGTTGCAGCTCTGCTCATGGAAAAAGTGCAAAAGCGGGATACCTGCCTTCCCGTGCTTCTTCCCAGAAAAATGGAGTACCTTGCGGCATCACTTGGCGTGCTCAAGGCGGGTTTTGCCTTGGTGCCACTTTCGGGCGCATACCCTGCCGAGCGTATATCGTATTGTATGGAGCAGTGCGAAGCCCCCTTTATCGTCGATGAAAACTTAGTTGAACAGGCGAAAAAGAGAGAGCACGTGGAGGTTTCTTGCAGTGTAGAGCCACATCAGAAAGCTCTCATCGTTTATACGTCAGGTTCAACGGGAAAGCCGAAAGGGATCACGCACAGCCATAAAAGTCTAGCTGCCTCGGCTGTCCGTCTTGGCAAGGCGTTTGGTCTTACGGCTCAGGATCGATATCTTTCTAATACTTCATTTCACTTCATTGTTATGAACATCGAGATATTTGCCAACTTGTTGCTTGGAGTGACCATCTATATTCACAATGAAGCTGGCTGCAAAGATATTCGCCGTATCGAAGACTATATTCTCAAACACCAGATTACTGCAGTGTTCTTGAGCCCTCAAATGCTGAAAGTTTTTCAAAACAAAAGCGATTCGCTGCGCTTGGTGCTGACAGGCAGTGAGCGCTTAGTGAACACCCAGGGTCGCGGTTACGAACTGATTAATATATACGGATCCAGTGAAACTGCAGCTTCAACTACCTATTTCAAAGTCACGCAGGAATACGAAAACACGCCTGTTGGCATGCCGTTTGAGGGAATTGAGGTTTATCTTCTCAACGATGACGGAAGCCTTGTAGAAGAGGGCGAAGTAGGCGAAATCTGTGTTGCGGGCATTATTACAGATGGTTACCTAGGGCTTCCTGAAAAAACTGCCGAGGCGTTCATCGACAACCCCTTTGCGAAGAGCGAAGACGATCGCACCTTATTTCGAAGTGGCGATCTGGGAAAGCTCCTTCCTGATGGCAACCTAGTGTTCATGAATCGTAAAGATTGGATGGTCAAAGTAAACGGCCAGCGCGTTGAGCTTGGCGAAATCGAAGCCTGTATAAACGCGGTGCCCTTTGTAACGACAGGCGTTGTAAAGGGGTTTGAAAACGAGTACGGGCAAACCTATCTCTGCGGATACTTCCAGATCAACAATGAGTTTGATGAGGAAAATCCCGAGGTTGCAATCCGGAAAGAGCTCGAGAAGTACCTCCCCGAGTACATGGTTCCTCAATTTCTGATTCACCTTGATGCGTTTCCTCTCAACATCAATGGCAAGATTGATCATCTAGCGCTCATGGCTCCTGACGCAGCGCTCTTTAAACAGGAGTATGAGGCAGCGCAAACCGAAGAAGAAAAAATGCTATGTGAGGCGTTTGAGAAGGTACTGAATTGCGGAAAGGTGGGCGTCAACGATGACTTTTTTGGTATCGGAGGCGATTCCATCAAAGCGCTCATGGTGCAAACCCTCTGCGATGGTCTTACTCCTGAGGTCATCTTCAAGGGTAAGACCCCGCGCGCTATTGCGGCGCTCTGGGGTAACAAAGAGCGCGAAAACTGGGAGCAGTATCGGGTCGAGAAAGACCGCTACGCCCTGACCGATAGCCAGATAGGCGTGTATCTTGAGTGCCTGAACCAACCCGATAGTACCATGTACAACATCCCTTTGTGTTTCCATGTGGAAAAGAGCGCCAACCTCGATATCGACCGCATAGAGCAAGCCCTCGTTGTGGCGGCGCGCGCCTACCCCGTGCTGCAGGTAATGGTGGACGCTTCTGGTGGCGATATAGGTATGGTAAAGCGAGAGCCCCTTGACGTACCGGTTGAGCGCACCTATCTGGAAGAAGGGGAGCTCGAGGGTGCTAAGAAGGCGTTTGTTAAGCCGTTCGACCTTGAGAAGGGTCCCCTGTATCGCTTCGCCATTTTGGAAACGAAGCGAGGCTATGAGATTTTGGCTGACTTCCATCACATCGTTTTCGACGGAAGTTCTGCGGAAGTATTTGGACGCGCTCTTGGCTGCGCCTATGAGGGTAAGCCGATTATCCAGGAAGATCTGGATGCCTTTATCTTGTCGGTTTACGACCAGCAGGTTGCGCAAACTCCCGCTTATCAAGAGGCACTTGCGTGGTTTGAGCGGACCATGGGTGGCCTTGAGATTGATTCAAACTTGATTACGGACTTTAAAAAAGAGGCAAACGACCTTGAGCCTGCGGGTAGATACACCGTGTTCCTCCAAGAAGATTTGCCGCAAAATCAGGTTGAGCATTTCACGCAGGAGTTAGGCATTACGGAAAACACCTTCTTCCTCGGTGGTTTTGCTTATGCGCTTGCAAAGGCAACGGGCGGGGAAGAAAGCCTGTTTTGCTCGGTTAATAACGGGAGGCATGATCCTCGTTTTGCAAGCACGGTAGGCATGTTGGTGCGTACTCTGCCGCTGTATATTCGGTGTGGCGATGAGCTGCCCATTAAGCGCTATTTAAGTGATGTTCAAGAGGGCTTTTTCGGTGCCATGGAACATGATGTGTGCCATTTCGGGGAGCTCGCTAAAAAACTGGGTGTTTCCACCGATATCATGTTTGTGTATCAAGCGGAAATGCTCAATGGTGTTGTGGTGGACAACGTGTTCCTTCCCCTCGAAACGCTTGAAGTGGGTGCCCAGGCAAACTTAACGGTATTTGTGTTTAAGAAACAAGGAAGCTACGAAATCCGTCTTGAATATCGCAAAAACCTTTACACAGAGGCTACCATTGAGCGCTTCGCCAACCTGCTTTTGCGGGTTCTAACAGGGTTTACTCAATGCGCTGCGTTGAAGGATATAGTTTTGATCGGCCAAGAAGACCGCCAACGTATTGAGGCCTTCAACGCTACGGAATTTCCGTACGATAGATCGCAAACCATCGTGTCAAAGTTCCAGGATTGCGTTTTGCGGTTCCCTGATAATGTTGCCATTGTGGCTGGGGGGACCAGCTATACCTATAGTGAAGTTGATCAACTGAGCAACAAGATTGCTCACTATATCAGCAGCCTTGGTCTCAAGGGTGAAGACGTTGTATCGGTGCTTATACAACGTGATGCCTACATGGCTATTGCGCCACTGGGCATCATGAAGGCCGGCTGTGCGTATCAGCCACTTGATGCAGGATATCCAGTCGATCGCCTGAATTTTATGACAAGCGACGCCGATTGCAAGCTGCTGTTGTGTGACGAAAGCCTGCGACCTTTGGTTTCATCATATTCGGGAGCAGTTCTGTACACCGCCGATATTGAAGCACTTGAGCTTATCCCGAAAAAACAGCTTGAGGGCCCCACGCCTTCTTCTCTTATGGTGTTGCTGTACACTTCTGGCACCACAGGCACGCCGAAAGGCTGCATGCTTACGCAATCTAACCTAGTTCATTTCTGCGAATACTATTGTCGCGAATGGGGCCTTGACCAGCACACGAGAACAGCCGCTTACGCCAGTTTCGGCTTTGATGCCAACATGATGGATATGTGGCCAACGCTTACCTGTGGTGGGCAGATTCATATCATCTCCGAAGAGATGCGCTTGGATATTATCGCTATGGCGGAGTATTTCAGGCAGAATCATATAACGATAAGTTTCATGACCACGCAGGTTGGTCGTGCATTCGCCCTTAATCTAGCGGAGCATCCTTGTCCCGACTTGAAAATATTCCTCGTTGGTGGCGAAACGCTGGTGCCTCTTGACCCACCAAAATCGGTGCAAATGTACAACCTGTATGGTCCCACTGAAGCTTCGGTCTACGCGACATGTTTCCCAGTCGAGTGCAAAATGGACAGCATTCCTATCGGAAAAGCGGTTTACAACACCAAGCTCTACGTAGCCGACCGCTGGATGCGCATGATGCCGATAGGCGCGCCTGGTGAACTTTTGCTTTCTGGTTACGGTGTGGGCAGGGGATATCTTGGGCGCCCTGACCTTTCGGCAGAAGCGTTCACTGAAAACGTCTTCACCTCTGAGAAGGATTACGAACGGGTCTACCACACCGGTGACATTGTGCGGTGCTTGGCTGACGGCAATATTGAGTTTATCGGTCGTCGTGATGGACAGGTGAAGGTTCGCGGCTTCCGTGTTGAATTGACTGAGGTTGAGGAAATCATTCGGCGATTCCCGCCCATAGTCGATGCTACGGTGGTGGCGAAAGATGCGCCAACTGGTGGAAAGATGATTTGTGCCTACATCGTATCCAATGAAGACGTGGATATTCAGGCACTCAATGATTTCATCGCGCAGCAAAAGCCACCTTACATGGTGCCTGCTTTTACGATGCAGATTGAAAGCATTCCGCTGAACATGAATAGTAAGGTGGACAAGCGGGCTTTGCCCGAGCCGACCATGAAGGTTGCTGAGCTGGTGGCACCTGCCACACCTATGCAGCAAAAAATATTCGACGTGCTGCAACCTATTCTTGGTCACGATCAGTTTGGTAGTACCACCGATATCTATGAGGCGGGGCTTACCTCCATTGGGGCCGTCACGCTCAACGTCGCGCTTTCTGAGGCTTTCGATACGCCTATCCGTATCAGGGATATCAAAGAGCATAAAACCATCGAGCAGCTTGAAGAGTTCTTGCAGACCGCAGAGGGCCCTGCTGCCCGTGAAATGCTTGCTGACTATCCGTTGTCTCGTACGCAGGAAGGCATTTTCGTTGAGTGCATGGCTAATCCCAACACTACCATGTACAACATTCCGCTACTCCTCAAGCTGGGCAAAGGCGTAGACCTTAAACGCCTGCGGGACGCTTTGCTGCAAACGATAGAAGCGCATCCGTCGCTTAAGACCACGCTCTTTATGGATGACAGCGGCAATATTCGCCAAAAACGCAACGATGACGATACTATTACTATCGATATTGTTGATACGCTTGAGTGTACCTCGCTTGTGCGTCCCTTCTCTCTCATGGGAGATCGTCTGTTTAGAATTTCCCTTCATCAGGCTGAAGATACCTATCTGTTCATGGATTTCCACCACATAATCTGTGACGGAACCTCGCTCGGAATTTTTATAAACGAAGTGAATCGAGCCTACGAAGGAGAAGCCCTAGAGCAGGAAACCTATTCTGGATTTGAAGTAGCACTTGATGAGGCGCGTCTAAGGGAAGAAGAAAACTACCAGCGGGCGCATGACTATTACCGTCAACTTTTGCAAGGCTGTGAGACCGAGT
This sequence comes from Raoultibacter sp., assembly GCA_036638175.1. Lineage (GTDB taxonomy): Bacteria > Actinomycetota > Coriobacteriia > Coriobacteriales > Eggerthellaceae > Raoultibacter. The sequence goes on from JAVWLC010000026.1 coordinate 5,432, forward strand.
TCCTCCCTGCAAAAGATGGGCAAGGTGGCCAGCCTACAACAGGGAATGTGCGCTTTTCGACACCTGGCGCACGTGCCGTCAAAGAGTATTGTGAGCTGCATAACGTTACTATGAACGCCTTCTTTACGGCTGCCTTTGGCTTTTTGGTTGGCAAGTACGTGTATAAAGATGAAGCGGTGTTTGCCACGATCTACAACGGCAGAAGCGATTCTCGCATGGTCAATACGCTGGGTATGCTGGTAAAAACGCTGCCCGTATACTGTGTTGCCAAGAAGGAACAAACTGTTGATCAATACATTGTCGAGGTAAAAGACCAGCTCATAAGCTCTATGGAAAATGATGTGTATTCGTTTGGAGAAGTGAGTCGTGAGTTTGGCGTGACGGCGGATATCCTGTTTGCCTATCAGGGAGATACGTTTGCTTTCGATTGGATTGCCGGTCAGAAGGCAGAGCGCGTGGTGTTGGAAAGCAACACGCCGAAGGAGCCGATTAACCTCGATGTTCTTATCGAAGGCGAAGACGTTGTGTTTGCCTGTGAATTTCGGCAAGACCTGTACTCGTCAGCCATGATGGATGGTTTGCTTGAGGCGTTTGCTCAGGTAACTGCTGAATTTGTCGAGAAAAAGCAGCTTGGTGAGGTGTCTCTTCTGACGCAACGCGCGGCAAAGTTGCTACAAACGTTCAACGATACCGAGGTCTCTCTTGAACCCGTAACAGCAAACATTCTGTTTGAGCGTCAGGTTGTAGCACATCCAGACAAGACAGCCGTCATTGCAAACGGTATCGCGCTCACGTTTACTGAGCTCAACGAACGCGCCAATTGCGTGGCGAATTCACTTATTGAGCGTAGTCTTGAAACCGAAGCTCTCGTTGGCCTTATGCTCGGGCGAACGGTGGATGCGTATGCAGTTCGTCAAGGTATCATGAAGGCAGGGGGAGCGTTTTTAACCATAGACCCGCTGTATCCTGAAGACCGTATCGAATACATTCTGGAGGATTCGAAGGCGCCCTATCTCATTGTTTCGGCGCAAACAGCTGAAGAGTGTAAGAGCTTCCTCGCGACGTGCTCTGTGCAGGTGTTCATCTTAGAAGAACTTCTTGCCACCAATAAGATTGACAACCCTCATCCAAGCATCACTGGCGACAATCTGGCGTACAGCATTTATACGTCCGGATCTACCGGTAAGCCAAAAGGCGTGATGATTCGCCACCGAAATCTGGTGAACTATGTCAACTACAACCCCGTCAACACCGAGGTAGCCGCTTATGTGGAACATGCACAGGTGGCACTCGCGTTTGCCGCACTCACCTTCGACGTGTCTATCCTCGAAGAATGCATCATGCTCTACAACGGCATCACGGTGTGTATGGCAAACGAGGACGAGATACACAACCCGCTGGCGCTCTCCGCTCTCATCCTGGAAAATCATGTCGATGCGCTTACGTGCACACCATCGTACTTGATGAACATTATTGATCTGGAGGAAATGGCGCCCGCGCTCAAACAGATGGCGTTGTTCAACATTGGCGCAGAGAGTTTCCCTCGTTCGTTGTATACAAAAATAAAGAAACTGGGAACCGATGCACTCATCCTGAATGGCTATGGACCCACCGAAACCACCATAGGGTGCACCCTTGAGTTTATTACGGACAAAAAAGTTACCATCGGTCGTCCCATGGCCAATATGAAAATGGTGATGGTTGATCCGTCTGGAAACACTTTGCCGCCAGGTGTTCCGGGTGAAATGATGATTTTGGGAGCAGGTGTGGGCAAAGGTTATATCGGCAAGCCAGAGCTCACGGCAAAAACGTTCGTCACCTTCGAAGGCGATCCTGCTTATCATAGCGGCGATATGGCACGTTGGAACTTTGAGGGCAACATTGAGTTCATGGGCCGAATAGATAATCAGGTTAAGCTGCGCGGTCTGCGTATTGAACTTGACGAGGTTGAAAACGCTCTGAACAGCTTCGACGCTGTCAACAATAGCGCCGTGGTGGTGAGGGGTGAGGGCGAGCATCAGTATCTGTGCGCCTATTACACTGCTACGCGAGAGGTATCTTCAAAAGAGTTGCAAGACTTCATGGGTCAATCGCTGACGGAGTATATGGTTCCGTCACGGTTGGTGCAGATGGAGGTACTGCCGCTGACGAGTAACGGGAAAATTGATAAAAAAGCTCTACCAGAACCAAGTACCGAGCATGAGCAGGCGAAAAACTTTGCAAAGCCACGTACTGAACTTGAGGCTACACTCCATGAAGTCTTTGCCTTTGCTCTCGGGTTTGATAATTTTGGCATTGACGAAAACTTCTTCGACTTGGGCGGCACTTCGCTTTCGGTTTCCAAAATTGCGATGAAGTGCATGACGAACAATCTTCCTGTTGTGTATGCCGATGTGTTTAAGTATCAAACAGTAGAGCTGTTGGCGCAGTATGTGGCTGGCAAAGCAGAAGGGTCAAAAAAGGAAGCAGACACCTCGGTGAAGCCGGTGCAGGCAGCTGCCGTGAAACCAGCAGATACGTTTGAAAAACCCCTCAGCGTGGCTATGTTTGATGTCCTCAGTCACAACGATGTTCGTTATGTTGATGAGGTTCAGCAAGGTGATATTGGTTCTCTTCTGCTCACAGGGGCAACGGGCTTTTTGGGTATTCATGTGTTGTACGGGTACCTGAAAAACTATGAGGGAATAGCGTACTGCCTGGTGAAGGGAACGCAAAATATCGATGCGTTTGATCGTTTGAAGTCGCTGTTCTTCTACTACTTCGACGGTGACCTGATCGATCTTTTTGAGCAACGCGTCTCTATTGTGGAAGGCGATATTACCGATGAGCATTTGATCTCGCAGTTGGTTGAAGTTCCCTTTGACACCTTGATTCATTGCGCCGCCAGCGTAAAACACTTCTCTGCCGACAATGTGTTGGAAAAGATTAATGTGTACGGCGTGCGCAACATGATTGAGGTGTGCTCCCGTACTGGACGTCGGATAATTCAGATTTCTACGGTGAGTGTTGCGGGTGAAAATATCGATGGGGTCATCTCTCCTGATAAGAAGATGAAGGAGAACGAACTGTTCTTCGGGCAGAGCATCACCAACCAATACATCAACACCAAGTTTCGTGCTGAAGAGGAAATGTTGCTGGCAATCGCCAAGGGCGTGCGAGGCAAGATTATTCGTGTGGGCAACTTGATGAGTCGCAACAGCGATGGCGAATTCCAAGCGAATTCCCTGACCAACGGGTTTATGCGCATGGTGCGCGGCTATGTGTCGGTTGGAAAGTTTGCGGTTTCGGGTATGGACGGTGACGCGGAGTTCTCTCCCATCGATAGCACAGCTGAGGCGGTACTGAAGCTGGCTGGTACTAACGATGAATTCACCGTATTCCACGCATATAACAGTCATGTCGTGCAGATGGCTGACGTTATTGCTGTGCTGGACAAAGAGGTGTCTTCCATTGGGGTGGTAAGCGATGAGGAGTTCGAAAAAGCGCTCTTGGCTGCCTTGGATGACAAGGACAAAGCACCCCTTCTCTCGGGTCTGCTGTCGTATTTATCATCCGATACGGAGCACTCAATTACCATGATTGATACAGACAACCGCTTCACTACCAAGATTCTGTATCGGTTGGGCTATAGTTGGCCAATTACTGATAAGGCTTATTTGTCACACGCTTTTCAAAAGCTTAAGGAAATGGGATATTTCGAAAAACTCGACTGAGGAGAACGCATGAGTTATCACACCAAAGCAGCGACGATGGACCAAATGGAAGGCATTCTCGATTTGCAGGTTGAAGCATTTCTCAATCGAGAGCCCATGACTATGGCGCTTGGTATGGATGAACAGTCCTATCGCGAAAGCATGCGCTGGATGTTTGAAAAGGCTGTTGAACGGGGCTCTCTTTTCGTGGCAGTGGAAGACGGAACCGACTTGGTCGTAGGGTTGGGAGCCTACTATCCTTCAAACATCCTTGAAATCGAAGCACCTCCTGAGAGTATTGTGAAAGGGCATGAAGAAGCGTATGCAGCATCGGGTGCGTTGTTTGATCGTATCGATAAAAAGCTAGCCGATATCCCCGCGTTTCGAGAGGGAAAATGCATTCATGCATACTACCTTGCAACGCACAAAGATTTCGCTCGATGCGGTATAGCCTCGGCGATCGACGAATGCGCCATGGCGTATGCGAAGGAGCAGGGCTACACCCATGTCTATGGAGAAGCTACCAATATAAAGTCGTTGAATATCTTTCTCAAAAAAGGGGGAGTGGTGATAGATCGCGTGGAGTATGCGAAATGCGGCATTCCCTTGTTTGAAAACACTGAGGGGGAGCTCGTACTTTTTACCTGTGAAATATAGGCCAAGGCGCGATGGATATAGTTCTCTATGATATTCGCCGGCCCCTTTCACCTGGTGAGAAGTCGTGTTTATCACCCGCGCGTCTTGCTCGTTCCCAGAAGTTTCGTTTCGAAGAGGATCGTGCGCGGTGCCTCGCGGCAGGGTATTTGATTGAGCACGTGTTGCGGGTACCTGAAGAGAGCCTGATCAAGGGTGAGTTTGGCAAGCTTTATGGTGCTGAGTCTCCAACGTGCTACTTTAACGTATCTCATGCGGGGAACTACGTGGTTTTGGTGCAAGCCTCCCATGAAGTGGGGGTTGATGTTGAGCTTGTGGGTGGCTATGACCGTCGCGTTGCGAAGAAGTGCTATACCCCTGAAGAAATGGAGTGGTTGGATACTCAGCACTCCGACGAGGCTTTTTATCGCCTGTGGACGGCAAAAGAGAGCATTATGAAAGCAACGGGAAGGGGCTTTGACTTCCCGCCAGAGAGTTTTAGTGTACTGCCCATGGACGAAACGCCGCATACCATAGATAATCGGTTGTGGTACTTACATTGGCTGCTATACCAGGATCATGTTATCTGCAGTGCTGTTGAACAGGAAAGGGAGCAGACCGATGTCAGATGTATTGAATAAGGCTGACCTGCTCGTAGACGCTAGCTATGCCGAACTTGAGAAGGTGCTGGATTTTGTTTCCGATGCTGCACGCGGTGCTTGCTTTTCAAAGGAAAGCACTGCGGAGTTGGCTATTGCCGTTGAGGAGATATTCACTAACATTTGTAAGTATGCTTACGAAGACGTGGATGGTGAGGCACGTATTATATGTTTGGCGGAGCCAGGGCAGATACGCGTTGATCTCATTGATAGCGGCAAAGCTTTCGATCCAACAGCACATGCTGACCCTGACGCAAACCTTGCAACGAAAGATAGGAAGCCGGGGGGTCTCGGTGTATTTATCGCAAAGAAGCTCGTGATGAGCATGACGTATGAACGGGTAGATGGCCAAAACAGGCTGACCTTGATCAAAGAAGGGTAAATGCTATGCAAATTGAGAAGACGCAAGAGGGTAGCACCATTGTTGTTGCGCTTACGGGCCAGCTTAATGCAGGGTCTTCTGTAGAGCTAAAAGAGGCTCTTGCTGATAGAGAAGGCATGCAGGTGCGCATAGATTTTTCTGGGGTGGAGTATATTTCGAGTGCAGGCCTGCGCGTTTTGCTGTCGGTTCATAAGGAATGCCTTGAAGAGCAGTGCTCGCTGACGGTATGTCACTGTAACGCGGTGGTTCTGAATGTGTTCAATATTTCAGGTTTTGATAAGGTGCTCAACATTGAAGAGTGAAAAGCTACGCGGTATTACCGCTCTTTTTCTCAAAGGTCTTCTCGTGGCGATGGTCGCGGTGTTTTGCGTGCTCGTGGGAGTTGCGTGGACATCCCAGACAAAGCAAGCGGAGGAGGCAGGAAAGACGCTGCTTCATAGCGTCGTAGAATCCGTTTCGTTTTCTATCTCTACTGTTCGTTCTTCTTCTGCCGGCGCAGCAGAAGAGCCTACTATGGATGACATCATCAATCGCTACAGCGAAGAAATTCAGGTGGCGAAGCGGGGCGGCGTTATTGTATTAGAAAAAGGGGTTGTTGTTGGTAACTCGAAAGTAGATTTACTGGGTAAATCGGTTGAAGAAACTGGAATCTCACCTCGTGATCTCGAAGGAACGTCAGGTTATTTTCACGCGACCATAAGTGGGACTCAATACTTTTGTGGCTTCGAAACAGAAGAAGGAATAACCGTGGTGGCACTGGCATCCGATGAACTTCTTTACTCGGTTCGCAATGCTACAACTGCTATGCTGATAGTTACGTACGCGGTACTTTTCGTTGTTCTTGCGGGAGCGATTATGTTTCTGCTTAAGAGGTATGTTATTTCCGATGCACAGGCGATCAATCTTTCACTTTCTAAAATAACTGCTGGTCAACTTGATGAATGTGTTGAAGCGCGCGGAAACAAAGAGTTTTCTGAATTGTCGGACGGTATTAACCAGACGGTGGATTCGCTCAAAGCTTCCATCAAAAAAGAGGCTCAACGCATCGATGATGAACTGCGTTATGCCCAGCAGATTCAAAGTTCTGTGTTGCCGCGATTGGATGATGTCGCAGATGAGCGCTTTGATATTGCCACTTTCATGAAAATGGCAAAGGAAGTAGGCGGCGATTTTTACGATTTCATGTATTTGGATCAAGATCGCGTTGGCTTGGTTATTGCTGATGTTTCCGATAAGGGTATTCCCGCTGCGTTTTGTATGATGTCGGTGATGAATCGTGTGCGCATGGGACTCATGTCAACCGAGCGGTTGGATGAAATGCTTGGTTCACTCAGCAATCAATTGATAGAAGAAAACAGCGAAATGTTCGTGACCTTATTCGCTGCTGTCATCGACCTTCGTACGGGCACCATGCAAATGGTAAATGCGGGGCATAATTCTCCTTTGGTGTATCGAGCAGACGAAACGTTCGAGTACCTTACGCATAGCCACGATTTGGTTTTAGGTGGCATTGCGGGATTTCCGTATCATGGTGTAACCGAAAGCATGTCGAAAGATGGGCAGCTTTTTGGTGAAGAGCGATTGAGGGACATCCTCAACAATTCGTGCGATAGGTCTGCTGCATCTCTTGTTGCCATGGTAAGACATGAGGTTGACGAGTTCTCTCAAGGCGCAAATCAGGCTGATGATATAACCATGCTGTGTTTTGCGCGAAAGTAGTTGCGGTTCTGTCTGACAAGAGTAAAAACCGCAACTACGCGTGAGATATAAGGGAAGACTACCGGCTACCGAGCGGCAAGCAGTGTTTTTGCTCCGCGCGCCATAAGTGCGATACCGCCGCCGATAGCAATCAGGCCCGGACCCGGCAAAAGAAGCATGGGGATCCCAACAAGTGCACAGGCGCCCCCACCCACAATTTGCGCAATGCCTGAAAAGCGACTCTTCGGTTGCTCCTGCTGTTGCGAAGGAATCGTTTGCGCTGGTGTAGGAGTAGGTTCTTGGGGTGTTGCTGCCTGGAACGATTGCCCCGTTTGACTGATGCGTCCATGTGGTCCCGCTACGGTTGCAGGTGCGGCATAGCCAGCCTGTTCGACGCCATTGGTGTACGTGAAGTATTTGCTCTGGCTAGGCTTTTGTTTGTCTGTGGAGCGCGAGTGCTCGACCGGGTTGATGATGATAGGCTCGTCCTGATGCATTGTCGGACCTCGTTTCTTTCTCTGGGCTTGCTTTTGATTATACGGAAGGATAGGTTTTCAATCGGCCTGTTACCCCGATGTCACCTCCCCGTAATCTAAGGAGCAGAAATCCTTAAGAAGCGGTACATCTCTGGTACATCTTTCGCCTGATCTCCTTCGATCATCGGGCATTTCTCCTTCCCTTGCCACAACTTTGCGCTACACTGAAACACAACGATTTTTTGTACTTCCAGTTGCTTTGTTTGTGTCAGGCTCGACAGTGGTTCGCGCCTTGGGAATAAACAATAGGCGGGGCCACGCAACAGGAAAGTTGGTGGTCATAATGGCAGCTCCTGCTACCGAACACGTGCGCAACATTGTGCTCGTGGGGCAAGACGGCGCTGGCAAGACTTCTCTTGCAGAAGCGATGCTACACGTCTCTGGCAAAACTCCGCGTATGGGTACAACGCACGACGGAAAGTCCTACCTCGATTACGACGACGAGGAAATCAAACGCAAGTTCACACTAGGTACCTCGATCGCTCCCATTCCATTCAAAGACTTCAAGATAAATCTGCTCGATACATCCGGGCACCCTGACTTCATCGGTGACACGCTGGCAACCATGCAAGCGGCTGAAATGGCGCTTT
>JAVWLC010000026.1:13631-13889 GCA_036638175.1 Raoultibacter sp.
GTTGATGCTGGTGCTGGACCACAGGTCATGACCACCAAGTTGTGGTACGAAGCCGAGGGAATGCGCTTGTCTCGCGCCGTATTTATCAATCACATTGACCGAGAGCATGCGAACTTCGATGCTGCCATGGCAACGCTCCATGCGCGTTTTGGTTCACGCCTGGGCGCGGTTACTATTCCTATGGGTGTTGATTCTGATTTCAAGGGCGTTATCGACGTCATCCGCATGAAGGCGCGCTACTTTGAAGGCGAAAGCGAG
>JAVWLC010000027.1:0-13344 GCA_036638175.1 Raoultibacter sp.
GAATCTTTCTAACATCGTAGTATCGAACAGTTCTGCGGCACAGGGCGGTGGCTTATACGTGGCTTCGCTAGCCAATCCAGATGCTCCTATAGCCATTGAAAGATCGACTTTTAACGATAATACAGCGGCGAGTGACGGTGGGGGCATTTATGCACAATGCTCCCTGAGTCTTGCGGGGTCTTCTTTTGCAAACAATACCGCGCAAGATAATGGTGGTGCTATTACTATGACTGCTATAGAAGATAATGCGATAGCTCGCCTTGCGATGAGCGACACCCTCGTGGCGGGGAATAGTGCGTTAGGGGGAAGCGGTGGAGGCATATTCGCTTCAGCCGATACGACCGAATTGCGCTTAACAGAAGGCAGTGAGAATCCGCAACGTATGAAGATCTTCGGAAATAGCGCTGCGAAAGATGGCGGCGGATTATTCATCGCTGGCGAAGATGCAATGTTTTATATCCATGGTGCGCTTATTGAGAGTAATACCGCGGGTGATAACGGCGGAGGTGTTTCAGTGCGCACTGCTCGATCTTCTGTTGAGCTTATGGATCAAGGAGCCAATGGGGAGGACGTTGATTATTCTGTTCGCCCAACAGTGACGGGAAATAGTGCAGGACTTAATGGCGGAGGCATGTACTTTGGTAAACCGCTCGTTGCCAGTGAGTTTAGTGGATACGTTTCAATGTATGCGCAAGACGCGGTAATTTCTCACAACAAAGCAGGCGTAAACGGTGGTGGCATTGGTCTAGAGTGCGACAACAATTATACGCATTTTTATCAAGGTCCTGAAAATGGCGCAATGCCTATAGAGATATCAAAGAATAGTGCTGGTAATTCGGGCGGTGGAGTATACCTTAAGGGTGAGGAAGGAAGCACGTTTTATGCGAGCGGAATTATCCTTTCTGACAACGCGGCTCTCGGTCAACAAGGATCAGCTACAGGCGATGGTGGTGGCGTATATTGCTGGGGACAAATGCATACGATGGTCTCTTTGAACTCATGGCGCACAGATTCGCCGTCCTTGGTAACGGGCAATACTGCTGCAGGCAGTGGCGGAGGTGTGTATGCCTTTTCCACTCAAGCCTCTACGTATGTGGACGCTCAATCAACAGATATAGTAGACAACTCTGCAGCTGGCGATGGTGGTGGCGTATACATAAAAGGTAATTACTATGGCAGTATTCGTTTATCGGGTGGTTATGACTATGAAACAGGAGATCAAACCTTCAGAAGCCTTGCCCGAAATACTGCGGGTGGCTCTGGGGGAGGCGTTTATGCGGAGGGCAATTTTAGCAATGTCATGGCTGAGCGGATAGAGATTGACGCCAACAGAGCGGCTGTTGATGGCGGCGGAATTTGCTATGTTCCGCAAGGAGCCATTGACCTATGGTCGGGAGATCCTATTCATTGGAATACAAACCCCCTGTTTATGGGTGTGATGTTCACAGAAAACCAGGCGGGAGGTTCAGGTGGCGGATTGTATGTTGGAGATAATAATGACCAAGACATGGGTTCAATAAGCTTGATGTTTGAAGATTCTCAGTTCAACGAAAATGCCGCTGGAAACGGGTCTGGTGGCGCATTGTATGTGGGAGACAATATCGAAGCCCTGTATTTTCAGCCGAGTGCTGAGGGGAATTCATCGAGTTTCACCAACAATAATGCTGCTGTTGATGGCGGCGGTGCCTATATCGGAGATAATCTTCAAAATGCATCGATTAACACCGTAGAGTTTTCGGGCAATAAGGCTCAAGGCAACGGTGGTGCAGTTCGAATTGGACATTCGTCTGAACTACTTCCTGAAACCCTTTTGGTCGAACAGTCTTTGTTTGAGAAAAACTCAGCGGCGCAACATGGTGGAGCAGTGTGGATTCCTTATGACTCGCTTGATCGTCTTAAAGTTGATAGCGAAGAGGAATCCGATAAAACAATCTTTACGGGGAATACTGCCTCGCGTGAGCTTGAGTCTGTTCTGAAAAAATTCCCTGAAGACATAACAAGGCATGATGAAAAGATTTTTACGACCATGTTCTCGGAAAAGCCCGCTGATTACGATTATGGTGTAAGTGGGCGCGCAAGCAATCCATTCAGCTATGCGTACAACAACTTTGACATAAGCTATAAGGCTGCCTACATGGTCTTTTATGATGGCAACGGAAATACGGCAGGCGAAGCGCCTACTGACGTGGTTAAGTATCTGCCTGGCGAAACGACGGTCGTGCAAGGTAGTGGCTCTCTTGTGAAGGATGGCTATACCTTCGGCGGCTGGGCTTTGAGTGCTGAGGGCACAGAGGCGGTCACATCGCCGCTTACTCTCGACGATCACGACGTGACACTGTATGCCATTTGGACTAAAGACTCAGTGGTTGACCCTGGTGGTCCTGCTGTGCCTATTGATTCAGGTAGTGCTGGCAAGCCGATTGATGTTGGCAGCAAGCTGATACAAACAGGCGATTTCGATATGGTGCCGATTGCAATTATTGCAGGGATCGTGGTTCTGGCTGCAACGGCAGCAGTTGTCGCTCGGCGTTTTGCAAAAGCACAAGGAGTGAATGAAGAAAACACGAAGTAGCTTCTTGATTATTCTTGACAAAGAATAATTCAGCTCGTATAGTACACATCAGTAGGCTGGTATCCTTCCTTTCTACTCGTCTTGCATGGAGTCGCCATCCCCCTGGCGGCTCCTCTTTTTATTCCCCAACTGTTGTATTTGGCATAACACCAAAAAGCTGTCTTTCGCTAACTTTACCTTCATGAGTCTCTGATCAGGGACTTTACTATGCTCTGTGCAAAACCTGACGAAGCTTTTTCCCAAGATTGATCAAGCCTTGATGTGCGCTTGATCAGATACGAACACTGCATCGTTAGCATTGTTTTTGCGCGGATGATCCTCGAAGGCGGCTTTCCCTCCCCCTTCTTGAGCTCGATTCATAGCCTTCAGGATTCCGCTTACTAAGACATTAGACGTGAAGAGAGTAAGGAAGGTTTCATGACCGAAAGAAACGTGTCCAGGCGCCAGTTCATGGTGGGCAGTGCAGCGGTTCTCGTAACGGGAGCGCTCGGCATGCTCACTGGTTGCTCAGCTACGGGTTCAGCAACAGGAGCAGCAGGCGGACAGACCGCGACGGCAAATGAAGGCGGCGGCACTGCTGCAGAGAAGATCACAATGGTATGGCTCCCCGACAATTCTGCGGCTGACCTCACGGCATCTCGCACCGCAATCGGTGATGCAATTAAGGCAGCATCGGGACGCGATATTGAGCTTATGACCACGACCGACTACAACGTTGCTATTGAGGCAATTGCTTCTGGCAGTGCTCAGATGGCGCTGTTGGGCGCTGAAGGCTACGTTCAAGCCAACAAGAAGAACGCTAAAGTGCAGGCTGCGTTTACCAACAGCGATGAAGACGGCAAGCTCGATGGCGCATGCTATTACAGCCGCATCTGTGTTGCGACCGAGAACGCCGATCAGTATAAGAACGGTAGCAACTATTCGATCGACAACATCAAGGGCAAGTCGTTCTCGTTTGTCTCGGCAACGTCCACGTCTGGATTCAAGGTGCCTTCAAGCGCAATCGTCAAGCAGTTCGATCTTGATTCTACCGACAAGCTTCTTGAGTCGGGTGCCTTCTTCTCTGAGGTTCTGTTTGGAAACTCTCATGCAGGATCAGCGGTCAACCTTCTTTCGGGTGACGCAGAAGCAGCTGCATTTGATGACGTTGACGTTGACATGTATCTCGACCTCGTATCGGGTGAGGCAAACTCAATTGGTGCTGTTTACAAGGCAAAAGACAATGCTGAGGCACCGTTTGACACCGTGCGCGGCAAGCAGTTCACCATTATTGCGATCACTCCTGTTCTCAACGCACCTGTCTGCTTCAACGAAGAAGCAATCGACGAGGAAACACGCAAGAAGATCGTTGAGCACTTCTGCTCATCTGAGGTTGCTAATAACAAAGAAATCTTTGTTGATCCTGAAGATGAGACAGCAAAGGGCATTTTTGAGAAGGATTCAGAAAAGACCTGTTTTGTCGAGGTAACCGACGATTGGTATGAGCCGATTCGTAAACTCAGCGCATAGTCTGCGCATTTTTCAAGAACCTGTCGGATGGGCTGCGCCGTCCGGCAGGTTTTCCTGTGATAAAGGAAGGCATGGATGGATATGAAGCAAGAAGAACTCTTGCGCGTGAGTGATCTCACCAAGAGCTATAGCGGTACGAAGAAGGCGCTTGATAACGTGTCGCTTTCAATCGAAAAAGGTCGATTTGTTTCGGTCATTGGATCATCGGGGGCAGGCAAGTCAACGCTGCTGCGTTGTGTCAATCGGCTTATCGATCCCAGTCAAGGAACCGTCTGTTTCGATGGAAAAGACATCACGAATGTGGGTAAGCGCGACCTTCGCCAAGTTCGTAGGCGCATCAGCATGGTGTTCCAGCACTACAACTTGGTGCATCGCTCAACTGCAATTGAGAATGTATTGCAGGGCAGGCTTGGCTACAAAAAAGGTATTGCTGGTGCTTTGGGACTGTATACCGAACAGGAAAAGGAGCACGCATTCTCCGTTTTGGAACAAATGGGGCTTGAGGAGTTTGCATACCGTCGGTGTGATCAACTTTCGGGCGGACAAAAGCAGCGCGTGGGTATTGCCCGGGCGCTTGTGCAGGATCCCCTGCTCATTCTTGCTGACGAACCCATCGCAAGCCTTGATCCGAAAGCATCGCGTTCCATCATGGAGTACTTGCGTTGGGCAGTGGACGATTTGGGTATCGCTTGCTTGGTGAACCTTCATCAGGTTGATTACGCTATTGAGTTCTCGGATCGGATTATTGGGCTGAAAGACGGGAAGCTCGTATTTGACGGGACTCCTGATGAGCTCGATTCTGAAGCTATCGCTCAGATTTATGGAACCACGTATGTGAAAGAGCAGGCGCTCCCGTATCAGGACTTCCCTGATGTGGTTGAAGCTGATGTGCGATCTGCCCTTGGTGTTGCGTGATGAGCGCACGTAACGTACGGGATAACCTTAAAAATGCAGGTGGAAGGCAAGCGACGTCGTCAGCGCAGTCTGATTCGGGAGGCGCATCCGTCATTAGTGCTGAGGGGCAGCGATTCTTTCGCAAGCGCAGCCTATTCATATTGGCGCTGTTCCTTGTATTTTTTGGTGTCAATGCGATTGCAGGTGGCTATGTTGACTTCGATTTTGGTGCATCGATCCTCGATATACCAGCAGGCCTTGCATGGATGGCAACTAACTTTATCCCCTCGGCGGAATCTCTCGCGAAGCTTTCGGTAATTTTGCCTGCGCTCGGGTCGACCATTCTGGTTTCGATCGCTTCAAGCACCATGGCTGCCATCTTCGCTTATATTTTTGCGGTTCTCGGATCGCGATCGGTAGGCGTTGGTGGAATTGTATCGATTGTGGTGCGCGGTATTGCTTCGCTGTTTCGCAACATTCCTGTTGTCGCTTGGGCTTTCATCTTGTTGTTCAGCTTTAAGCAAAGTGAGTTCACGGGTTTTCTTGCACTGTTTCTCACGAGCTTTGGTTACCTGACACGGTGTTTTCTTGAGAGCATCGATGAGGTGAGCGAGGGTTCGGTTGAAGCCTTGCGAGCAACGGGCGCAAGTTACCTATCGATCATTACGCAGGCGGTTATTCCTCTATCCATCACATCGGTTGTGAGTTGGTTGCTCTACATGATCGAGACGAACATTCGAGATGCAACGCTCATCGGCATTTTGACGGGCACTGGCATCGGGTTTGTTTTTGATTTGTACTACAAGAGCTTCAGGTACGACATTGCAGGACTAGTCATTGTCCTTATTGTGGTCGCTGTTATTGCCTGCGAAGCGATTTCGAACTACGTGAGGAGGCAAGTCATATGACGGACATGAGTGAGACAGCGAAGCTGCAAGAAATGCCCAAGCTTTCCAAACTTGCGACTGCATCAGGCGTCAGGCGTTCGCCCTCGGGGCGGATTAAAGTCCATGTTGCGAGCAAGTCCAATACGGTGGTTACGGTGGTTTTTACCCTTCTCGCAATCCTGACGGTGTTTTCGCTTGTCACGATGAACTACGGAAAAGTACCGTTTTTGACAGCGTGCGTGAATGCTGCCGATGACTTTGTCACGATGATGTTGCAGCCTGGCCTCGCGGGGCATTTTACGATGGCTGATGTTTTGACGGGCCTGTTTGTTTCGATAGCCCTTGCCGTGTTGACGACGTTTATTGGCGCAGTCATTGCATTTGTCCTGAGTTTGCTTGCTGCCGTCAATCTTTCAAACAAGGCGCTCAGTAATGCCATCAAAGCACTCATGTCGATTTTCCGTGCCGTGCCGACCATTTTGTGGGTGCTCGTATTTACGGTGGCCATTGGGCTTGGGCCTGAGGCTGCGGTGATTGGCTTGCTCTTCCACAGTATCGCTTACCTGGTAAAAGCGTATTCCGAGAGCTTTGAGGAAATTGAGCCCGGTGTTCTTGAGGCGCTGAGAGCGTGCGGCGCTTCATGGTGGCAGATCGTGTTTTCTGCGGTAGTGCCCGAGAAGATCAACGAAATGCTGTCGTGGACGTTCATCCGCTTCGAAATCAACTTTGTGAATGCGGTTGCTGTGGGCGCCGTTGCGGGAGCGGGCGGCATTGGCTATCAGCTCTTTTTGGCAGGAAGCTTCTACTACAACATCCACGAAGTGGGCTTAATCGTGTACCTGTGTCTGGCGGTTGCTGTTGTGCTGGAAATCGTAGCGACGAAACTTCGCAAGCGTTACATCGTGCATTCGTAGTGCGTACGCAGAAGTGCTTTGCAGTTGTTAATCGAAATGAGGAATTGATTTGAATCGGAACGAAAGAACGCGCGTGCTTGTTGAGGGTGATCCTTCGCTCGCACAAGAGATTGCGGCAGAGATCGAAGGTCTCTTTCGCGTTGAAGTGCTTGATGCTCCACACGAGGAGCTTGTCATGATCAAAGTGCGGGAAAGCGCGCGGAGTAGCTTGTTTTATCTCGGCGAAGCGCTCATGTGCTCTTGCAGGGTTCGTTTGGCAAAAACCATGGGCTTCGGATTTGTTCTTGGGAGCAAACGAAACACAGCTTACAACCTTGCGCTCATTGACGCTGCGTTTTCGTGTGAAGACGTGGCGGGACAAAAACAAGTTTGGGAAGAGCGAATTGTGAAAGAAGAAAAGCGTTTGGCGACGAAGAGGGCGCGGGAACAGGCACTCATCGAACAGACTCGCGTTGAATTTGCAACGATGGATGGTGATGAGTAATGACTGCCGAACTCGTAGAAGTCCATCGCATACAGCAATCCTTCAGAGCTGTCATGGATGCCATGGCGCGTCCTGGATGCTTAAAAACACTCAAAACATCTGATCGCGAAGGTGAATTGGAAAAGGCACTGGGTAAACCCCTTGCAACTTTGGTTTCGATTTTTGTCGATCAGGCGGTTACGTTTTCTGTTGCTCATGCAGATGCAAAAGCGATTCTTGAAACGGTTGCTGCTGAAACGCATGCGATCCCGACGACGATGGATACAGCAGCTTTCGCAATCGTTTCACATGGTGCCGATGAGCTCGCCATGGCTGATGTCATCGCGACCGTTTCAGGCGGCAACCTCATTTCTCCCGAGACGGGAGCTACGGTACTTATCGGATGCGAACGCTTGATGGCGCCCGAACGTGAAAGCTCCGAGCAAAGCGAACCCGATGGTATGCAGTGGGTCTCAATTGAAGGCCCTGGAGTAAAAGATGCTCACGTGTTCGGCGTCGACTGTGCCGAATGGGCTTGGGCAAGAAATCGTCGCGCTGATGAGTTTCCGTGTGGAATCGATATCGTTTTGGCAGATCAATCAGGACAGGTTGTGGCTATACCGCGTACCTCGTTTGTCTCGCTACTTGCGGTTGGAAAGAAGGCGATGTAAATGGGATACGTTGCAGTAACGGGTGGACAAGAGGCCATCGAAGAAAGCTTGAACCTGCTTGAGTGGGAGCGTGTGCGCTCGGGTCGAAGCGTGGCCGTTAAGGACATTCTTGCGGCATTTCCGGATCTGATCGATCAGGTCATGGGTGAAAGCTCGCTGTATTGCCCCGACCTTGCAGCTTTGGCATTGAAACAGGCGCAAGGATCTCCCGAGGAGGCGGTGTTCCTGCTGAGGGCCTTTCGCTCGACCCTTGAGCGTCCCTACACAAGCAGGACCGTTGAAGCGGAAAACATGCTGGTGAAGCGCCGCATTTCGGCAGCGTTCAAAGACATTCCTGGTGGCCAGATTTTGGGAGCCACGCGCGACTATAGTCATCGTTTGATCGACTTCGATTTGCGTGATGAAGATGACGATGCAATTCGCGAAGTGAAGAAGCGCCTTAAGCGTACCTGGAAGAAGCCTGTTCAAGAGCAGGCGACCAGTGTGGGTGAATCTGCTTGCAGCGCCGCTGGCGTGGCCGATAATGGCGTAGCGTGCGATGGCCGAATCGATGGCGCTTCGGGCGAATCATCGGTGGAGGCAGACGCCATGCCCAAGGTCGCAGATTACCTGCGTCGCGAAGGTTTGCTTGTTGCCCATGAAGCAACCGATGAGAAGCCTGTCGATGTGACCATGGAGCCACTCGTTTTTCCTGCCTCCCGATCTGCGCGTCTTCAAACGCTTGCTCGTGGCATGACGCAAGCAGTGAGTGCTTTGGGATATGCGGCCATTCGCGGCTTTGGGCCCGCGCATCCCACCGTTGCTGAGCTGCGGTATGGAACCATCGAAATCATGATCGATCATCCGCTTGCCCGCAATGCTGCCGTGGATGACTCTGCTGATGGTGCTGGTGCCGATAGCGAAGGCGATGCTTTTTACGTCGGGTCGATTCCTGTGACCGAAGTTGAGAGCCTCTTTGAGATCGAGACGAAAAACGCACAGGGCGAAAGCGAACTCACCTTCGATCTTGGCTATGGCATGGTTATGGGTCGCGCAGAAACCAAGGCGATCGCCATGAGTGTTCTCGATAACTGCCTCATGCAGGGAGACAAGCGTTTCCCCACGCAAGATGAGGAATTCGTTTTGTATCACGTTGACGGCATTGAAGCGACGGGCTTCATTTCGCACCTCAAACTACCGCATTACGTCACCTTCCAATCGAAGTTGTCGAGCGTGCGCAAGACTCACGAGGAAAGGTAAGAGCAATGGAGCAACTCTATAACTACGCATTCTTCGATGAGGCTTCAAAGCGCGAGATCAGGCGTGCAATTTTTAAGGGCATTGCGATTCCTGGCTATCAGGTTCCGTTTGCTTCGCGCGAAATGCCGATTGGTCGAGGCTGGGGCACGGGCGGTTTACAGGTCACTCTCGCAATCATTGGCGAGGATGATGTGCTCAAGGTGATCGACCAAGGTTCGGATGACAGCGTGAATGCCGTCAATATCAAGAAGCTTGTTTCGGCAACCACTGATGTTGAAACAACAACCGAAACCGAACAAGCAAGCATCATCCAATCGCGTCACCGCATTCCCGAACAGGCGCTCACCGAAGACCAGGTGCTGGTGCTGCAAGTGCCAACGCCAGAGCCACTGCGTGACTTCGAGCCGAGTGAGGCCGCAACGCGCGTGCTTCATGCCGAAGCCGATTACACGGGTGCATGGCTCGGTTTGTTCGACCAGATTGTGCGCTTTGGTTCAACGGTGACGGGCGCAGACCATCCCGTCAAGGTAAACGGTCGCTACCTTATGGCACCTTCGCCCATTCCACGCTTCGACACGTTGAAGCTGCACATGAGCGAAAACTTGACGCTGTTGGGCGCGGGTCGCGAGAAGAAAATCTATGCCGTTCCACCGTATACCGTGGTTGAACCGCTCGATTTCGTCGACCATCCGTTTTCGGTTGAGACGTTCCCCGGCAAAGTGTGCGAGATATGCGGCGCTACCGATACCTACCTCGATGAAATTGTCGACGAAGAAACGGGCGCGGCTCATTATCGCTGCAACGATACGGCGTTTTGCGCTTCGCAATCGCAAGGATAGGTGGACTTATGGAATCTTGTTTCAAAACACTCGACGATGCGCTTGCTATTCCCTCACAAGGGATGCGCTCGGTCAGGCCCGTGCAGCCGCGCGCCGAAATTAAGGCGAAGCGCATGACCGAAGCGCCGTGTGTCTCGATTGATCATCTCTCTCGTCGCTTTGGCGATGGTTGTTCATACTGCAACACCCCTGGCGCCCAGCTTGAGCGTAATCTGTGCCCGCGCTGCGGCGCCGTTCATGCGGTGAGAGACGTGAGCTTTGAGGTGTATCCCGGAGAAATTGTTGGCATAGTGGGTGAATCAGGCAGCGGAAAATCCACGCTCATGCAGTGCTTGTACTTCGATCAAGAAGCTACGGGTGGCGCAATTCGTCTGCAGCCCTACGATGGGGGAGCGGACAACGTTCTTGAACTGTCGTCGCAGGAGAAGCGCCGTATTCGCAACACCGTATTTGGCATGGTGTACCAGAATCCCTATCTGGGGCTTCGCATGGATTACTCATCGCTGTCAAACATTGCCGAACAGCTTATTGCATCGGGTGAGCGCACAGTTTCGCGCATGTGTGATCGGGGCGAAACGCTGCTTGATCGCGTGAACATCCCCAAGCGCCGCAGCACCGAACCGCCGCGCCAATTCTCAGGTGGCATGCAGCAGCGCGTACAGATTGCGAAGGCTCTCTCCAACAATCCCCCAATTCTCCTCCTCGACGAGGTGACCACGGGCCTTGACTTGTCGGTGCAGGCCAACGTGCTCGATCTGATCATGGAGATCCGTCGCGACTTCAACGTGAGCATGCTGGTTGTGAGCCACGATCTTGCGGTGGTGAGGATGCTTGCGGATCGCACGTTTGTGATGCTTGACGGACAGGTCATCGAGCAGGGTCTCACCGATCAGATCCTCGAAGATCCCCAGCATGCATATACCCAGCAGCTTGTTTATTCGCTGCTCTAGTAGGAAAGAAGGAACTAAAACCTATGAATGATACGACCCTCATTATCTCTGGCGCAACGGTTGTCTGTGAGCACACCGTACTGCCTGATCACGATGTGTTTGTTCGCAATGGCAAGATTGCGGCTATCAGGCCAAGCTCGGGTGCGTTTATCCAGGGCGAAAACGACGGAACTGCGTTGCTTGAAGATGCCGAGATGCATCTGCTTGCTGGTGCTGAAATCCCCAGTTCATCAGCTACCGAATCAGCAGGTGGAGGCTTCGATGAGGTGCTCCTCGGATCGATGCCGACCATTGTTGATGCGCGCGGTGCGTACGTAATTCCTGGCTTGATTGACGTGCACTCTGATTACATTGAAACGGTTGCCAGTCCGCGTCCGAGTGCGATCATGGATTTGCCTACCTCGCTTTTGCGCGCAGAGCGCGAACTTGTGGCCCATGGTGTGACAACTATTTTTCACTCGCTTTCGGTTTACCAAACTTCGATTTTCGATCACAAGCCCATTCGCAATTTTGAGAATGTTGCCAAGCTGATCAAGGGAGTCGAAGACCTGCGTCGTGGTGAAGAGTTTGATCACTTGATTCGCCATCGCTTGCACCTGCGTATCGAAATAGACTCAGTTGATCGCTACGAGGCAGTTAAAGCATATGTGGACGAAGGCCGTGTCGATATGGTTTCGTTTATGGATCACACGCCTGGTCAGGGACAGTATGCCGATCTTGCCATGTTTGGTTCCACGCTCAAGGGGTATCGCGATGTGAGCGACGAGCATATTGCTGACATTATTGCTGCGCAGCAGGCGAGTGATAAGCTCACGCTCGCACAAATGGTCGAGGTTGCTCGTCTTGCTCGTAAGCATGGTATTGCCATTGCATCTCACGATGATGATTCAATCGAAAAGCTCGACTGTATGGAATCGTGCAATGCCGCTATTTCGGAATTCCCCATCACCATGGATATAGCTCACGATGCGCGCAGGCGTGGCATGCATACACTTGCCGGTGCGCCTAACGTTGTAATGGGCAAATCGCATTCAGGAAATCTTTCTGCTCGCGAAGCTGTCAAAGAAGGTGCGATCGACATGCTTTGTAGCGACTATTACCCCGCTGCATTGTTGCAAGCAGTGTTTTTGCTGCATCACGCTTGTGACATAGACTTAAACGATGCTGTTGCCTTTGCGACTGCAAACCCCGCGAAAGCAGCAGGTCTCTTTAACGAAGTGGGCTCAATTGCGGTGGGCAAGCGCGCCGATATCTTGGTTGTGCGCGAGCTGCCCGTTGTGGGTACAACCGAAGTTCCTACAAATCCCGTTGTCACCCAAGCGTATGTTGCAGGACGCCTTGTGTACGGAAGTCGCTATCCGATGTTCGCAGATGAGTACAGCGATTCGCATCTTGCTATCGATCGACTTGCTCAAGAGCAATACGTTTTGAGTGATGAGCGTGTTCAAGCTGATGCCGAGAGGGTTCAGGTGATCCGATGAGTGCTTCAATGGCAGTTGCGGATCTTGAGCGCATGCCTTCATCAGGTGTTGCGCAGGGAGTTGCACCCGCGAGTCGTGTTCCGTTGCTCAAGATCGCGGGGCTCGAGAAGTCGTTTACCATCCATGCGGTTGATCGTCATATCAGTGGCTGCGCCGAAATTGACCTTTCGATCATGCCTGGCGAATTTGTTGGCATTACGGGTAAGAGCGGTAGCGGTAAGTCAACTATTTTGCGCTGCATTTATCGCACTAATCTACCTGAGGCGGGAGCAATTCTGTATGACTCTGAAGCCTTCGGTCGCCTCGATCTCGCGCAAGCGACCGAGCGTCAGATGATTTACTTGCGCACACATGAGATTGGGTACGTCTCGCAATTTCTCAATGTTTTGCCTCGTCGTAGCGCATACGACATTGTTTTGCAGAGCGCAGTAGAAACGTATGGCTGCAATCAGCAGGAGCGGTGTCGTCATGAGACAGAAACAATGCTGCATCACTTTGACTTAGCCGAAGATATCTGGGATGTGTTTCCCCGTACCTTTTCAGGAGGCGAGAAGTTGCGGCTCAACATTGCAGCGGCTATGATCAAAGAACCGCGCCTGTTGTTGCTTGACGAACCAACCGCTTCACTCGACAATGCGTCGAAGATTAAAGTGCGTGAATTAATCGAACGACTCAAGGGGCAGGGTACTACCATGCTCGGTATTTTTCACGACCTAGAGTTCATGGATGGGTTGTGCGACAAAGAATTCAACATGCAGGAAGGGGTGATGGTGTGACGCACGAAGATGTCGAAGCGCTGCTCCGACGCCTTTCTGTTGCCGATAGCGAAACCGCTCGCGCTGACTTGCACGTACACTCGACAGTGTCGGATGGTTCTGATGATTTTGAATCCCTGCTTGATCAGGCTCAAGCGCGTGCTATCACA
>JAVWLC010000028.1:0-13177 GCA_036638175.1 Raoultibacter sp.
CGTTCGTATGAGTATGCGACGTCGATGCTGCGGTTAAATGGATACGTGGTATCAGTGTGGGGCAGTTCGACGGCTTCCCATGAAATTAGGGTAAATCATAAACGGATGATTCATGAAATGTGCGCCGTATCTTCAACGGGTGCGGACAACATCTCTACGGGATAACCAAAACTCTTACGAAAACTCTTGGCAACATAAACTGTTGCGCCGAGGGAAAATCGTGTATGCTAACACACTGTTTTGACAAGACGACACGCGGCGGCACGCAAAGCACTCTTTTGCACTTTGCTGTAGGGTGCGTCTTATCAATGAGGTACATGCAGAATCCCCGCACACGTTAATAAACAAATGGGGCATCGTGTGAACAACACCGCCGGACGGTATCTGGCAAACGAATAGGAGGAACCGCGTGAAACTGGTCGTAACAGAAAAGAACGACGCGGCTCAGAAAATCGCCGATTTGCTCGGCGCAACGAAACCGAAGGCCGATAAGGTCTATTCAACTCCCGTCTATCGTTTTGAAATTGAGGGCGAAGAGTGGGTGACAATTGGTTTGCGAGGACACATTCTCGAACCCGATTTTGCGCCAACGCTTGTCTATAAGAAAACCAAAGGTTGGCAGGGAGTTACGGAAGAAGGCGAAGTTCTTCCCGCAACACTGCCTGATTCACGTGCCAAACCGCCTTTTAAGAAAAAGAAGCCGTTTACGCCCGATAGCGTTGAACTGAAGGCGTGGAAGATGGAAGCGCTGCCGTATTTGGTGTATGCGCCCATTGAGAAGCTTCCTAAAGAAAAAGAAATCATCCGCAGCCTCAAGAATTTGGCGAAGAAAGCCGATTCTGTGGTGATTGCAACCGACTTTGACCGCGAAGGTGAGCTCATTGGATCGGATGCTCTTTCGTGCATTCAGGAGGTCAATGCAACGGCACCTGTTTCGCGTGCGCGGTATTCGGCCTTTACGAAAGAGGAGATCACACACGCGTTTTCCAACTTAGTTGAACTTGATACCGATCTGGCAAGCGCAGGTGCTTCACGTCAGGATATCGATCTCATTTGGGGTGCGGTGCTTACGCGCTATCTTACGCTGGTGAAGTTTGCTGGTTACGGCAACGTGCGATCTTCAGGTCGCGTGCAGACACCAACCCTTGCTCTTATTGTGGCTCGCGAACGCGAACGATTGGCCTTTGTCCCTGAGGATTACTGGGTTATCAAAGGAGCGTTTGGCGAAGGCGACGATGCATTTGAAGGCTCGCACGAAACTGCTCGCTTTAAATCGGAAGCCGAAGCGAATGCGGTGATGGCTCGCGTTGAAGCTGCCTCCAAGGCGCGTGTTGCGGCCATCGAAAAGAAGAAGCGTACCGTAGCGCCGCCGACTCCGTTTAATACGACGTCTCTCATGACGGCAGCGTCGTCAGAGGGCATTACCCCTGCTCGCACCATGCGTATAGCTGAAAGTCTTTACATGGATGGCTACATCAGCTATCCCCGCGTTGACAACACGGTCTATCCCTCCTCGCTCGATTTGGCAGAGACGGTGCAGCGCCTTGTTGGCAACCCTGCTTACGCACCTTACTGTAGGGAACTCCTTGCAAAAGGTGAGCTAAAGGCTACGCGGGGCAAGAAAGAAACCACGGACCATCCGCCTGTTTACCCAACGGCTTCGGCAACACCAGATGATTTGCCGCCTGCCGAGTACAAGCTCTACAACTTGATTGCTCGGCGGTTCTTGGCAACGTTGTCAGAAGCTGCTGTTGTTGAGGGCACTAAGGTGAGCCTTGATGTGGCGGGCGAAACGTTTATTGGTCGCGGCGATGTGTTGGTGCAGCAAGGATTTCGCGCCATCTATCCGTATGGCTTGAAGAAAGACGAGCAAATGCCCGTGCTTACCGAAGGCCAAATGATCGCATTTGGTGGCGCAACCTGCACACATAAGCAGACTGAGCCTCCCGCGCGTTACAGTCAAGGTAAGCTCATTCAGGAGATGGAGCGCCTTGGTCTCGGGACAAAGTCAACAAGGCACTCTATTATTGAGCGTCTCTATGCGGTCAAGTATGTTCAGAATGATCCCATTGAGCCTTCTCAGCTTGGTATGGCTGTTTGTGATGCGCTCGATAAGTTCGCTCCGCACATCACGCATCCAGAGATGACAGCTGAGCTTGAAAGTGAGATGGACAATATTGCGGGAGGTGCAATCTCGAAACAAGAGGTTGTTATGAACTCACGCAATCTGTTGTCTGATCAGCTTGGCGCGTTGTTACCTCATTCCGAAGAGGTCAAGGAAGCATTGGCGGATGCTGTTGCGGCTGATGCTTATGTCGGTGCGTGCCCGAAGTGCGGCAAAGATCTTCAGCTGCGTGCTTCGCAAAAAACGCGTTCGATGTTTATCGGTTGCTCGGGTTGGCCTGATTGCGATATGACCTATCCGGTGCCCAAGGGAAAAGTCGAATCGTTCCCCGAGCCGTGTCCCACTTGTGGAATGCCTCAGATCAAGGTGACAGCATTTCGTTCAAAGCCGCGTACGGCGTGCATCGATCCGAATTGCGAAACGAACAAAGAGCCCGATCTCGTTGTGGGCGAATGTCTTACCTGCAAAGCGGCCGGTAAAACCGCCAAGCTTATTGCACAGAAAAACCCCCGTACCTTAAAGCGCTTTATTCGCTGCGAGAACTATGAGGATTGCAATACGGGCTATCCGTTGCCTCAGTACGGTCCACTGACGGCAACCGAGGAAGTGTGCGAGCATTGTGGTGCACCGATGGTTATCGTGACTACCAATCGTGGTCCGTGGAAGCTGTGTCCTAATTTCGATTGCCCTGGCAAAGAAAAAGATACAGATAAAGATGCTGGCAAAACAGCAAAAAAGAGTACGCCTGCCAAAAAGAGCGCCAAGAAAACTACCGCGGCTAAAAAATAGCGGTACAATTCGTATAAGAAGAGAACCGAAGGCGGACTTTACTGTGGTCCGCCTTCGTGCGAAGGGCCTCGGTGGCCGCGCAAAACGAGGTTCATGCCCAAAGTAACTATCGTCGGAGCAGGTAATGTTGGAGCAACGGCTGCCCATATCATTGCATCGAAAGATATCGCCGATGTTGTGCTGGTCGATGTTGCGGAGGGTTTACCGCAGGGAAAAGCGCTCGATATGATGCACATGCGCAGCGTTGAGAAGTTCACGACGTGCATTACAGGAACGAACGACTATGAAGCAACGAAGGATTCTGACGTGGTGGTTATCACGGCGGGTATCGCTCGCAAACCTGGCATGACTCGTGAAGATCTGCTCGGCGTGAATGCTGGCATCATGTCTTCGGTTATCGATGCTGCTCTTGAAGCCTCGCCTAACGCTATTTACATCTGCGTGACCAATCCGCTTGATGTTATGACGTACCTTGCGTACAAGAAGTCGGGTCTGCCGACCAATCGTCTTATGGGTATGGGTGGCGTACTTGATTCATCGCGTCTTTCGTTTGCTGTGTGCGAGAAGCTTGGCTGCCTGCCCGAAGACGTTGTTGCGTGGGCGCTTGGTGCACACGGTGAAGGCATGGTTTGCTGGCCTCGCTTCACCACGGTGCAGGGTACACCCATCACCGAGCTCATGAACGAAGCTGAGGTTGAAGAGGTAGTTGAACGTACCGTCAAGGGTGGCGCTGAGGTTGTTGCGCACCTCAAGACTGGATCGGCTTACTATGCGCCAGGTGCCTCAATCGCGAAGATGGTTGAAGCAATTCTTACCGATAGCAAAGAAGTTATGAGTGTTTGCTCCTATATTGATGGGCAGTATGGCATCGAGGATCTTTACATGAATATCCCAACGCGTCTCGGCAAGAACGGCGTTGAAGAAATTGTTGAGTTTGCATTGACCGATGATGAGCTTGCTCGGCTGCAGGCTTCTGCACAAAGCGTTCGCGCGGGCCTTTCAAATTTGCCAGAATAGGACACGGTGTAACTATGTCGTTGAAGATGGTCGAAATACAGGAAGCAGTATGTATCGGTTGCGGAAAGTGCGCCGATGATTGTGTGGCGAATAATATTCTGATTGAGGCTGGTAAAGCTCATATTCAGAAGATCTGTTTCTGCTGCGGACACTGTGTGGCCATCTGCCCTACGGCAGCGGTAAGTATTCCATCCTATGACATGGACGATGTCGAAGACATCACACCAGAGACCTCGCATCTTGATGCGCAAACGCTTATGCGAGCCATTAAGGCACGCAGGAGCATCAGGGACTATAAACCCGCCTTAGTGGAAAGCGACAAGATTAACGCTATCTGCGAGGCGGGTCGTTATACGGCAACCGCAAAAAATACGCAGGGTTGCCGCTTCATTGTTGTGCAGCATGACCTTGATGATCTGAAGCAGCATGTTTGGACGGGTATTAGCGATCTCTTGGCTCTTCCGCTTGATGAGAAGCCTCGGTGGGTTAAGCTCTACAAAATGTTTTGGAAGTCTTGGCAAGCAGGCGGCGAGGATTTTCTGTTTCGCAATGCGCCCGCTGTTGTGTTCATTGCGGCGGATGAGGCGGTTGATGCGGGACTCGCGGCCCAAAACATGGAGCTCATGGCCGCTTCGCTGGGACTCGGCGTGCTCTACAACGGCTACCTCTGTCGTGCTGCAGATGAGCTTCCTGCGGTGAAGGCATGGCTTGGGGCAGGGGATAAGGCCCTGCAAATCTGTATGTTGCTGGGATACCCTGCCACAACGTACCAGCGGACTGCACCTCGGCGCGCTGGCGATTTCGTCGTGAAGTAGCGTGTGCCCCTTGGGGTATACTTGAGGCATGAAAACTATCATTACATCTCAATGCGTAGCGGACGCTGTTTGCGCCGCTATTCCGAAGCTCGCCTTTGATCTTCCTCCCGATGTTCTAGCTGGACTGACAGCTGCGCGTGCCGCGGAAACAAATCCGCGGGGGGCTGTTGTGCTTGATCAGCTCATTAAAAACGCTCAAATTGCCCAGTGTGATCGGGTTCCTTTGTGTCAAGATACGGGAACCGTATGGGTGAGTCTTGAAATTGGTCCAGATGTAACAATAGCTGGCGATGTTCTTTCGGGTGTCAATGACGCTGTTGCGCGGGCGTATGAGGGTGCGTGTTTGCGTAAATCAGTTGTGCGCAATGCCCTCTTTGATCGCACAAATACCGGCGATAATACGCCCGCATTTTGCGACATACATCCTGTTGATGAGCCTGGTGTCGCGCGGCTACACATCATGCTTAAGGGCGGTGGCTCCGATAACGCAAGTCGTGTTGTCATGCTGGTGCCCGGTGCGGGAAAGCAAGGCATCATTGATGCGCTTGTTTCATGCGTGCAGGAAAAAGCTGCTAATGCCTGTCCGCCGCTTATTATCGGTGTTGGTATCGGATCGACTTTTGATAAGGTAGCTGGTCTTGCTAAGCGCGCTCTTATGCGTCCCCTTGATGCGCCAGCACCCGATGAAACTACCGCAGCCCTTGAAGCGGAGTTGCTCGCTGTAGTCAACGCAACAGGTATCGGCGCTGGTGCGCTGGGTGGTTCTGCAACCGCGCTTGCGGTTAAGGTCAATACGGCTCCATGTCATATCGCGGCTCTTCCGCTTGCTATCAACATGGGATGTTCAGCTATGCGGAGGTGTACCGTTGAGCTATAAAAACATACAGCTGCCGCTTTCGCCCGAAGATGCTGCTCTCCTTGAGGCAGGGGATGCCTGTCTGCTTTCTGGTCCGATGTATACGCTGCGTGATGCAGGCCATATTCGCTTGCTTGCTGAGCTTGAGGAACAAGGGCTCCTTCCCTATGATTTAGCCGGACATGCGATCTTTTATGCAGGTCCTACACCTTCGGCTGCCGGGCGCCCTTTTGGGGCGGTGGGCCCCACAACGGCTTCCCGTATGGATTTTGCGGCTCCTGAGCTTCATCGTGCGGGTATTGCGGCAACCATTGGAAAAGGGATGCGTTCGCACGACGTGCATGAGGCCTGTAAAGAAACGGGTTCCGTTTATTTTGTGGCATGTGGTGGTGCGGCTGCGTATCTGGCGTGTTGCGTGGAAAGTTCACAGACCATAGCGTATGATGATCTTGGTACGGAAGCGCTGCGCAGGATTATCGTGACAGACTTTCCCGTCTTCGTGGGTATCGACACCTGCGGCAACGACATCTACTCGCTGTGATTCGGCGGTTAAAGCAAGAGGATATGGCATTCGTGGATTGCGATATGAAACAGGATAAGGGCACGTGCCCTGGTATTTTTATAACGTTTGAAGGCGGCGAAGGTGCCGGCAAATCGACGCACATCCATTTTCTTGCCGAAGCACTCGAGGATCATGGTTATGAGGTCCTCTGTTTAAGGGAGCCTGGCGGAACTTCTCTTGGCGAAGATTTGCGCGCTCTCGTTCTCGATCCTTCCAATGATGCTTTGTCGGATGAAGCAGAATTGCTCATCTATGAGGCTGCGCGGGCGCAAATTGTGTCAGAGGTTATTGCGCCAGCTTTGCAACGCGGAGCTGTTGTGTTGTGCGATCGATTCTCGGATTCTACGGTTGCCTATCAGGTGTATGGTCGTGGGCTTGATCGTGTATTTGTGCAGGCTGCCAATGCGTTTGCGAGCCAAGGCATTGAGCCTACAAGAACTATTCTTATGCGGGTTGATGCGCCAGCTGATGAAGGCCTTGAGCGTGCAACGCACCATGGGGAAGCTGATCGTCTTGAACTTGCAGGAAGCGATTTTCATGCGCGTGTGAATGAAGGTTTTCTTCGCATTGCAGCAGAAAACCCTGATCGGGTTCGCATTGTTGTTTCGGCTGAAAAGAAGTCAGAAACTGCTCGTGCGGTCTTTGTGGCTTTGGGAGATATTTTTCCCTGGATGTCTGATGAAGATGTTGTTACACAATCATTTTTTGAGAAGATAGAGCAAGGCTACTACGGGAATAAAAAATCGCGTGATGAGCGAGCTCGTGATTGCGTTGAGACTGTAGTGACGTATGGCTGATATTTTCGATAACATACTGGGGCAGCCGCAGGTGCGCGAGTTTTTGCGCGCAACCATCTCTGGCGGCAAAGTAAGCCATGCTTATTTGTTTACCGGTCCTGCAGGCTCTAATAAAACGATGTCGGCCTACGCATTTGCCCAGGCAATTCTCTGCGACAACGATGGTTGTGATGCATGCGATTGCTGTAAGCGCGTTATGCGGAAGAAGCATCCCGATGTGCGTTATTTTGCACCCGAGGGTGCGGGTGGCTATCTTGTTGACCAGATTCGCGATATCGTGGCAGACACGACGCTTGCTCCAATCAGGGCGTCAAAGAAAATTTACATTCTTGATCGCGTTGATCTTTTGGGGTCATCATCGGCAAACGCATTTCTAAAAACGCTCGAAGAGCCACCTGATGATGTGGTGTTGATCTTGCTTGGTCGAACGCGCGAAAGCGTGTTGCCGACCATTGTTTCGCGATGTCAGGTTGTTCCGTTTCGACATATTCCTGCAAGCGAAGCCGCAGGTATTCTTATGCAGAATACAGGCGCTTCGAAGATGGCTGCTGATATTGCTATCCAGGCGTGCGATGGATCAATCACAAAAGGCATTGAGTTTTTAAAGTCCAATGAGCGTATGGAATTTCGCTCTCGAGTACTTGAGGTACTGCAATCGTTGGCGCTCGCAGACGATTGGGATATGATTACCTACGCAAGTGACCTTGTCGTTAAGGCTAAAGCGCCCCTTGATGTGGTGCGCGAAGCCCTTGAGGCCGATCTGGCTGAATCAGCTGACTTTCTTGCAAAGTCGGTTATCAGGCAGATTGAAGCGCGTAATAAGCGTGCATTGACGGCGAAAAGTTTCGAATCGCTTCACCAAATGACGGCCATCATCCGATCGTGGTTGCGCGATGTGATGACTGTTTGTGCAGGAACCCCCGAACTCGTGATCAATGTCGATGCTCGACAGGCGATCGAAGAGGCGGCGGCGCTTACCGATGAGGCCCGTGCGGCGGCTGCGCTTGCAGCTGTTCGCAAAGCAGACGAGGCCTTAACGTATAATGTCTCTCCAGAAACATGCCTCGATGCTCTGCTGTTCGAGATAAGGAGTATTCTTTATGGTACGAGTAGCTCCCATAAAGCTGCAATATAGTCCGAGAACCCTGTGGTTTGATCCGCAGGAGCTCGAGATCAATAAAGATGATGCCGTTGTGGTTAAGACCGCGCGCGGCACTGAATTCGGTCATGCAGCCAGTGACATCATTGACGTTGATGAAGCTGACATCAAAAAACTGAAAACCGAACTCAAGCCAGTTGTCAGGCTTGCAACCTCTGACGATGAAGCAAAAGCTGCAGAAATGCAGATCAAGTCCGATGAAGCCTTGCCAATCTTCAAAGAGATGGCAGCTGAGGCGAGCGAAGACATGCATCCCGTATCGGTTGAGTATTTACTCGATGGCGATAAGGCAGTCTTTTTCTTCGAGTCGGAAGAGCGCGTAGATTTTCGCGATCTCGTTCGCAAGCTCGCATCGCATTTTCATGTGCGCGTTGATATGCGCCAAATTGGTGTGCGCGATGAGGCTCGCATGGTGGGCGGCTATGGACACTGTGGGCAAGAGCTGTGCTGTAAGCGCTTGGGTGGTGAATTCTGCCCCGTTTCTATTCGCATGGCAAAAGAGCAGGACCTTTCGCTCAATCCACAGAAGATTTCGGGCGTATGCGGCCGCTTGATGTGTTGCTTGCGCTATGAGTTTGATGCGTACAAAGAATTCAAATCGAGAGCTCCTAAGCAGAACTCTATGGTTGAAACGCCTGAGGGCTGCGCGAAGGTGGTTGATCTCGATATGCCGCGCGAACAGGTTGCTATTCGTATTGAGGGTGGCAAGACCGTCAAGATTCCGTTGGGCGAGATGGAAACTTCGGATAAGGGAGCAAGACCCGATACCGTTCCTGCTGATGTGTTTGAGGCGTATACCGCAAACAACGTGCTCGATACGCTTGCGGAGCCTTCAATCATGACACCGCACTTTACGGGTGAAGATAAGCTTGCCGATCCCAATGCAAGCAAGCCCAAGAACTCGAAGGGTCGCAGCACTGCTCCGAAGTCGCGTCCGAAGTCTGAACCGCAGCAGCCTGCAGGTGAGAGCCGTAAGCCGCGAAGGCGCCGTACAACGGTAGGGCCTGAGGGGCAAGAAACAACTGCAGCAGAGCCCAAGAAGCAGGGACAAGGTACCCCAAGGAAGCGTTCCAACAATCGCAAAAAGCAAGGCGCTCAGCAAGGCCAACAAAATAACGCGCAAGGCGCGCAACAGAATCAGGGTCAGGGGCAAAACCAAGGTCAAGGCAAGAAGCAAGGCCAGCGCCAAGGCGGGGGCAACAAGCCTCAGCAGAAGCAGGGATCAGGCCCACGGCCTGGGCAGAAGTCTTCTGGTTTGCGATCAGGAGATGCTTCCAAGAACAATGCTCAGCATTCGCAGAATCGCCCCCAGCAACAGTCGGGTGAGGGCGGACATCGCAAGACGCGCCGTCGCAGTCACAAAGCTGGTGGCGAAGATGGTGGTCAGGCTCAGGGCGGCGCTCATGAGTAGCGAAGGCGGCGATGGGCTTTACGATTATTCGTTGCTTACCGACTTGTACCAACTGACAATGGCGCAAGGATATTGGGAGTGCGGCAAGACGGACGATCTTGCGTGCTTCCATATGTATTTTCGAGATAACCCCTTTAAGGGCGGCTTTGCGATAGCGTGTGGCATGGCTCAAGTTGCCGATATGATTGATACGTTTTCATTTTCTGAAGACGATGTGCGCTATCTTGCATCCCTTCCAGCACCAGGGGGAGGACCACTGTTCAAGAAGGGCTTCCTCGATTATCTCGCTGAGTTTAAGCTTGATGTTGCCATAGACGCGGTACCTGAAGGTACCGTTGTGTTTGCAAATGAGCCACTCGTGCGTGTCACGGGTCCCATTATGCATTGTCAGCTCTTGGAAACAGCTCTTCTCAACTGCGTTAACTTTCAGACGCTCATTGCTACAAAGGCAGCGCGCGTTTGTCATGCGGCAGGGAGCGCTCCTGTTGCTGAGTTTGGGTTACGTCGGGCTCAAGGCGCTGGTGGTGGCCTGTGGGCAAGCAGGGCGGCTGTGGTGGGTGGTTGTGCATCCACAAGTAACGTGCTTGCTGGCAAGTTGTTCGATATTCCCGTTTCGGGGACCCATGCTCATTCTTGGGTTATGTCTTTCCCGAGCGAGCTTGAAGCGTTTCGAGCGTATGCCCACGTGATGCCTAAAAACTGCGTGCTGCTTGTTGATACGTATGATGTGCGGCAGGGTGTGAAAAACGCAATCACGGTAGGACAAGAGATGCGTGAGCGGGGAGATAAACTCTCGGGGATTCGTATCGATTCGGGCGACCTTGCGTGGCTATCGAAGATGGCGCGTGGGATGCTTGATGAGGCCGGTTTGGATGATTGTGGTATCGTACTATCGAACGACCTTGATGAGTACACGATCCAATCACTGCGCGATGAGGGTGCGTGCGTCACCTCGTATGGTGTTGGCACGAAGCTTGCGACGGCATATGATCAACCAACGCTTGGTGGTGTTTATAAGCTGGCTGCCATTAAGCGTGCTGGTTCAACTACCTGGGTTGATCGCATTAAGATTACCGAGCAAGCAGTAAAGCTCACGGTGCCTGGCGTGCTTGACGTACGTCGTTATTTTCATGCTGATGGACGTTTGGCGGGCGATATGGTGTTTGATATCAACCATGGCGTATCTAAGCGAGAGGTTATTGTTGATCCTTCGGATAGCTTGCGCCGCAAAGTACTTGCAGGAAAGCACTTTGTAACGTTGCTTGAACCGTTGGCGCGCAGTGGTCGTGTTGTGCTGAGTGAGGAATATCGTCAAGCACAAGCGGCGCGCAAACGTGCAGTTGATCAGGTAGCAATGCTTGATAGCAGTCAGAAACGAGTCTTGAATCCGCACACGTACCCAGTCGGGCTCGAATGTGATCTTTTTGAGCGTCGGTGTGATTTGGTTGTGCAATTGCGTGGGTTTGAGTAGGTTGTTTGAAGGTCTTTGCGCACAGCGCTAGGAAAATACGAAGACGCCTGTGGGGGCCACGCAGGCGACAGAAGACGGGAGATAGCATGATCAAGATCATTACCGATTCCGTAGCGTCGATACCCGACGACATGCTGGAAGGCAAGCCGGTCGAGGTTGTTACGCTATACGTGAATCGGGATGGCGTAGAGTATGCCGATGCGGAAATGGATCTCGATGCATTTTATGTCGATATTCACGATATGGTTGATAACCTGCCGACATCAAGTCAGCCCTCCCAACTTGCTTTTGAGGAACTCTTTGAAAAATCTGCTGAAGCAGGAGATGAGGTGCTGGGAATCTTTATTTCATCGCATCTTTCAGGTACCGTCGATGGTGCGCTGCGCGCTGCGCGTTCAGTAAAAGCGCGTAAAATCGATTTCTCCTATCGCATTATAGATTCCAGCTCATGTGGGTTTGACGAAGCATGGGTTGTTTTTGCCGCTGTTGAGGCTGCTGCTCAAGGCAAGAGCCTTGATGAGTGTGCTCAGGTGGTGCTTGAATCAATTCAATCATGCCGATTCTTGTTCACGCCCGAGACACTGACTTTTTTGCAGAAAGGTGGCCGTATCGGGGGCGCTGCTGCGTTGCTAGGAAACCTTATTCAGCTTTCCCCCGTGCTGACCGTGCGTGATGGTCAAGCAACTACGTTTGCAAAGATTCGAACGCGCAAAAAGGCACTCGAGAAAATTATTCAAACATTTCTTGATGATGTCGAAAAGCATGGTCTTAAAAATATCGTTGTTCACTATATTGGTGACAAAACGCCAGCGATTGAGTGGGCAAAGGAAGTAATTGAGCCTCTCATAGGTAAAGCTGTGCGTGTTTTGCCCGTAAGTCCTGTTATCGGGCTCCATGTTGGTCCAGCTATCGGGATCGCTTACGAATGCAAGAGTCCGCTTCAAAATAAGTATAATGAGCCCGTCCAGTCCCTGTGTCTTCAATAGAGAGAAAGCAGCCGACAAACATGCAACCTAAGTGCAATCTTATTATCGATTCCTGTTGTGATTTGCCGTTTGAGGTCATTGATCGCGAAGGCATCGATCTCATTGAGTTTCCCTACATTATGAGCGATGGCGAGCATGCCGACGATTTGTATCGTACTTCGTCTGCTCACGATTTCTTCCAAGCTATGCGCGATGGGGAAGAGCCAACTACGGCTCAGATTTCGGTACCAACCCTGCGCAACGCCTATCAGCGTGCGGTAGACAGTGGCATTCCCACAGTGTTTTTGAGTTTCTCAAGTGGTCTTTCGGGAAGCTTTGACGTAGCGGCCATGGTGATGGATCAGGTTAAGGCTGAAAACCCTGAAGCAGAGTTGTATCTTATTGACACAAAGCTTGCTTCGATCGCTGAGGGCCTGCTTGTGTATGAAGCTATTCGCCAACGCGATAAGGGCTTAACGGCAAAAGAGCTCGCACAGTGGGCGGAAGAGGCGCTCAACTATGTTGGTGCTGAATTCATGGTAGACGATCTTGAGTCGCTTCGCCGCGGTGGGCGCATTCCTGGATCGGTTGCCTATGCTGGTTCCAAGCTTGATGTGAAGCCTCTGCTGACTATTGATGTCGAGGGTAAACTTACGTTGTGCGGCGTTGCTCGTGGTCGCAAAAAGGGCATCAAACAGTTGGTTGAATACTACGAAAAGCGAGTGGCAGCAACAGGTCCTGGTCAGTGTGTTGTCATCGCTCATTCGGACTGCGCGAAAGATGCTGAGCGCTTGAAAGAGCATCTCACCAAGGTGAATGAAAACATTCTCTTTTTGGAAAGCTACATTGGTCCTGTAATCGGAAGCCACGTCGGACCAGGAATGATCGCTGTGGTATTCTGGGGATATGATCGTCGTGAAGAGTTGTCAGTTGCTGACAGAATTGCACGCAAGGTCAAGGGGAATTAAACGGGGCGTGCCCGATTGAAGCGGGCATTTTTGAAACAGGAGCGAACATGAGCAAGACGTTTGTATTTGCAGGCGATACCGCCATAGGGTCAGTACTGGCTGAAAACCTTGTTCAAGCTGGGTATTCAGCGGCACCTGATATTGCGGCAGCCGATGTAATCTTTACATTTTGCACAACGCAAACGGATCTTGAAGACGTGTATTTTGATACCGAAGGTTTGATTCAGGCTGCACAGGCAGGA
>JAVWLC010000029.1:0-12967 GCA_036638175.1 Raoultibacter sp.
TATGGGCGGCTCATGGGTGTTGCCTGCGCGTCCTGATACGAACTACTTTATTTTCGATGAAGCGCAACGCCTGGCAATTGGAAACGGTGAGATTGCTAAACCCTATCCCAACTGGAGCGATGACTTTGCATCAGAAATTGACTCAGGGAAGATAGTGAAGGCGGACACTTTATGGGGGATCGCCGAAGCTCTTTCGCTCGACGCTGGGGTACTAGCATCGACGGTCGATGCATTTAATGAAGCGGCGCAGACGGGTCTTGATAGCCTTGGCAGGAAAGCTGAAACCATGAAGGCGTTTGGGAGGGGTCCGTTTTATGGTGTGGCCGTATTTCCCTCTGTTGTTGCTACGCAAGGGGGGCCGGAGCGTACAGCTCAGGCCGAAGTCCTTAATGTGGACGATGAGCCGATTCCTCATTTATATGCAGCGGGTGAGTTTGGGAGTATTGCAGCGCGCAAGACGCAGGGCGGTGGCAACCTTTCGGAGTGCATCATATTCGGCAAAAAAGCGGGCGAAGCAGCAGCGACGGCAAAAGAAGATTCGTTTGAACCAGCAGTCGTGGAGCATGCTTACACATCAGGCTCAGGTGACGTTTCTGTGTATGACGAGGGTTACGATACTACACAGCTGGCTTCGAATGAATTGTTTGGGGTCGGCGAAGGTTTGGGAGGACCCATCTGGGTCAAAGTGATCGCGAATGGCGATCAAGTGAATGCTATTGAGGTCCTTCGCCAAAGCGAATACTTCGACATTGGGGGTGTTGCGCTTGATCTGCTGGTTAAGAAGATGACCGAAGCGGGCACCGTTGAGGTTGATATGGTTGCGGGAGCAACGGTTACAAGCATGGGTCTGAAGGATGCAGTATTAAATGCGCTATCCGAGAGGGAATGATATGGATAGAAGAAATTTTGTCAAAGGGACCATGATGACGGGGGCCTTGCTTGCAGGTGGATTTATTACGAGTGGCTGTGCTTCGTCCTCGCAAGGAAGTTCGACGAATGATTTGAATCCTGACAAGAATAGTGGCATGGATACTGGTGGGGTGGAAGCGGAGCAGGCTTTACCGCCAGCGCAACCTGATCCGAAAAGCGCATTTGGAGTTGATCAGGCGATATATATTGACACCATTGATCAATGGCTTGGTCGCAGTGACGTTGTCTATCGAGATGTGCGCATGTTATTCGATACAGCTGACTTTGCTGCTATAGGTGGCGACCCCGATCTCTCGGCAACAATTGAAGGATTTAAAGTCGTTTCATTTCCTCTTTTGGCTACGATGCCAGCGTTGCCTGTGGCGGGTGCCTATAGCGGACCAGCAGCTTGGACGGTTACTTGGGCGGAAGACGGGAGTATTGTTGCTGCGGAGCCAGCCTATTGGGAATCAGAGCTGCTCCTTGAAGAGCTATTTCCTAAGGATAAGGCGATCTTTATACTGTGCGGTGCGGGTGCCTACGCTGGATTAACCAAAGACTTGCTTGTTTACCTCGGCTGGGACGCTGAGAAGCTTTATAACGTGGGTGGGTTTTGGTCATACAGAGGGGAACGCAAAGTTGAGCTTATTAAGCGTGGCGCCAATCCTGATGGAAGTGATCAATGCTGCATGTGGCGCGTAGATTGTGCGCCGATTGATTTCGCACGGATGCATGTTCGAGAAGGTTCGGAAGCAGTTGGCTAAGATGCTCCCTCTTGCTTTGGAATGTATTCCGGTTGGCTTATTCACATACTAGAATAATATATTTGGGTATTATGAACAGGAAATATGTAATGATATTGCGACTTTGTGAATAATTCGGATTCCCGAGAAGACGCTCAGGGGTGCTCGGTATGATACAGCACGAACCCTACGTATAGATATCATTTTTCAGGAGGATCGTATGTCCACAACTGCCCGCAATTTGCCGGATCAATTCCGCCACTGCTCCAATCTCATGCGCCGCATGTATCATCAGGCTGGCCCCATGAACACTCGTCACGGCGAAGGTAAACTGCTCAATTACCTGCTTTCAATGGATGGCGCAACGCAAAAAGAACTCGCTAAAGAAATGCGCATGTACCCCGCATCGCTGGCTGATGTCGTGCGTCAGGCCGAATGCAACGGCTTTGTGCAGAGCGCTCCCGTTGGAGATGACGCGCGCACCACGGGCGTTTTCATGACCGCTGAAGGTCGTGCTATCGCCGAAAAGCGTGCGATTGCAAACGAGCGCGTAGCTGGTGAGATTCTCGCCGATCTCAGCGATGAAGAAAAGGCTCAACTTGAAGGCTTGCTGGGTAAGCTTTCTGCTTCGCTTGAGGAAAAGACCACGCAGGAAGATGACGAGGATCGTTGTCGCCATCATCGCAGCCGTCGTAGCCGTCGCTATGATGGACATCACAAGTGTGGTGGCCGTCGCATGCGCAAGAACGATCAGTTCATTTCGCGCGATTAGTCTTTCAAAAGAGCGAGCCCGAACTGGTTCGTTGGTAATGCAACCGGTGTGTGGGTCTTTATGGCTTACGCACCGTTTGATTTTGATGGTGCTTTGTGGGCTGCCGCGCTGGTGGCGTATCATGGTCGAGACACATAATTACTTTGAGGCGAAGCGTCTCTTTGAGAGGAAGACTCGACATGTCGATTGTGGAAATCGAACACCTTGGTGATGAGCGGCTTGATGCGTATGCGCGCCTGACGGAAGCGCAGCTGCGTAATCGCCTTGAACCTGAAAAGGGTATATTTATCGCTGAGTCGATAAAGGTGGTCGAGCGCGCACTCGATGCAGGATACGTGCCGTTGTCGCTTTTGATGAGTGATCGGTGGCTTGAGCTCGCGATGCCGATTATTGAGCGCATCGATCCTGCGGTCCCTTCTTTCGTGCTTCCCGCTGAAGAGATTGAAAAACTTACAGGATTCAATTTGAATCGCGGTATTCTTGCCGCTATGCATCGCCCCGCATTGCCCGCGGTGGCAGACGTGCTTGCGGGTGCGCGCCGGGTGGCTGTGCTTGAGGGCATTGTTGATCATACGAACGTGGGCGCGTTGTTTCGCTCGGCTGCAGCTTTGGGAATTGACGCAGTGCTTGTGACGCCGACGTGTTGCGATCCTCTCTATCGACGAGCCGTGCGCGTTTCGATGGGAACAGTTTTTCAAGTACCCTGGACACGCATTGGGAAGACGGTGGGCGATTGGCCTGATCAGGGTATTGATCAGCTTCGCTCGCTTGGGTTTACCACCGCGGCATTTGCTTTAACTGATGATTCAATTCCTTTGGGTGATGCGCGATTGATTGACATCGATAAGCTTGCTTTGGTGTTTGGCACCGAAGGTGATGGCTTGGCGGCTTCAACTATTGCCCGCTGTGATTGTGCGGTGCGCATCCCTATGGCCCATGGAGTCGATTCGCTCAATGTTGCTGCGGCATCAGCTGTTGCTTTTTGGGAGTTGCGCGCGAGGTAGCGCCCCGCGTTTGCGAGCTCTGCTAGAATACTCTGCCATGGAATTCATCTTACATATTTTGGAACACTCACTGCTTGATACGGTGAGGCTTGTTCCTTTTCTCTTCGTGACCTATTTGGCTATGGAGGCCTTGGAGCATAAGGCGGGCAACAAGGCTGAAGCTGCTATCCGCAAAGCGGGGGCGGCAGGTCCTGCCATTGGTGGCGTCCTTGGGGCGTTCCCTCAGTGCGGATTTTCGGCTGCAGCCGCAACGCTGTATGCCGGGCGCGTTATCACCCTTGGGACGCTGTTTGCGGTATTCCTTTCGACATCAGATGAGATGCTCCCGATATTTATCGCTGAGCAGGTTGATCCAATGGTCATTCTCAAGATTCTTGGGGCAAAGGTTATCATCGGCATGATCATGGGCTTTCTTATCGATGCGGGCATGCGTATTGCTCGGCGGTCGCGAGATAACTCGATGCATATCCATGAGCTTTGCGAGCAGGAAAAATGCCATTGCCACGATGATGAGGGTGGCATTTTGCGCAGCGCTATAAAGCATACGCTGCAGGTTACGCTGTTTATTTTCATTATCACGCTTGCTCTTGAAGCGATTATCGAAGGTATCGGGGAGGATGTGCTGGCTGAATTCCTTGCTGCTAATCCAGGGCTTTCGGTATTCGCCTCGGCGCTTGTTGGTCTCATCCCAAACTGTGCCGCCAGCGTTGTAATTACTGAATTGTATATCGAAGGTACCATTGCCGCCGGTGCCATGATGGCGGGACTGTTGGTTTCTGCTGGTGTTGGTTTGCTGGTGCTGTTTCGCACCAATCGAAAGCTCAAGCAGAACCTAGCAATCCTTGCGGGCTTGTACGTAACCGGTGTAGTGTGGGGTTTGATTATCACTGTGCTAGGTATCACCTTCTAAAACGTCAATAATTAGCCATCTGGTCAGCGGAAAAGTCCGCATTCGATTCGGTTGCTCTGTTTGTGGGAATCGCTATAGTGGAATACGTTACGATTAAGACAAGCGTATTGACGCGCCATGCGTGATGTGTGGCGTGGCAAATGCAACCGAGTAGGCAGGAGAAACAATGGCAAAGCTTGAAGCAGGATTATCCCGCGACGAGGCGTTCGCGCTTCTCCAGGAGCACAACAAAGATCCATTCCATATCGAGCACGGTGAAACGGTCGAAGAGACCATGAAGTATTTCGCTCGCGAATTCGATCCAGAAAATGAAGAATTTTGGGGCATCGTAGGATTGCTGCACGATCTTGATTGGGAAGAGCACGATGACGAACCAGAGCTGCATACTCTTTTCGCGGCAAAAGATATCGAAGCAGCTGGTGGAACCCCTGAACTTATTCGTGCTATTCAATCGCATACATCAGATTTCAATACTGATTTGCCAAAGCCTGAGCTGCAAATGGAAAAGGTTCTGTTTGCTACCGAAGAGCTTACGGGGCTCATTGGGGCAGCTATTGTCATGCGCCCATCGAAGAGTGTCATGGACTTTGAGGTTAAATCGCTCAAGAAAAAATTCAAGGATAAGCGGTTTGCTGCTGGCGTGGATCGCGAAGTCATTCGCAGTGGCGCTGAGATGCTTGGGTGGGAACTTGATGAGCTATTTGATCGCACGATCACAGCAATGCAGTCATTTGCTCCCGATAAAGACACCTTTATCCCTGCAGAATAAACAAGACATCTTGGCAATATAAGGAGAATGCGATGGACGCTTTTTGGGGTGCAATGACTTCGATTACGGGGCAAATAAGCGATACGATGTATACGTACGTATTAGTATTTATGCTGGTCGGAGCAGGATTGTACTTCACGATTCGCACAAAAGGCGTCCAGTTTCGTTATTTCAAAGAGATGTTTACGGTCCTTACTGAGCAAAAGCACATTAAAGGAAATAAAAGCGTTTCTTCGTTTCAAGCACTCATGGTTTCCACGGCAAGTCGTGTTGGTACGGGTAATATTGCCGGCATCGCTACGGCCATTGCTATCGGGGGTCCTGGTGCAGTGTTTTGGATGTGGATCATGGCAATTATTGGCTCGGCTTCTGCATTCATCGAATCGACGCTTGCTCAAATGTTCAAGATAAAAGGGCCTGACGGAGAATTTCGCGGAGGTCCTGCTTACTATATTGAGCAGGCGCTCGGGAAGCGGTGGCTCGGTATTGTTTTTAGCGTTTTGCTCATTGTTTGTTTCGCCTATGGCTTTAATGCCCTGCAGTCATTCAACATGAGTTCGGCGCTGGAGTACTACATTCCGCAGTACTCGGAGTCAAACGCGCCGCTTGCTCTCGCAATCGTGCTGGTGGTGTGTACGGCGTTTGTTATCTTCGGGGGAGCGCATCGCATTAGCTTCATGACCTCGATCATTGTTCCCATTATGGCAATAAGCTACATTGCGCTTTCGATTTGGGTTATCGCGACGCATCTTGGAGATATTCCTGCTGTGTTTGGCTTGATCATGGGCTCGGCTTTTGATTTTCAGTCGATTGCGGGTGGTTTTGCGGGATCGGTTATTGTTATCGGCATCAAGCGTGGTCTTTTCTCGAATGAGGCAGGTATGGGCTCGGCTCCAAATGCTGCTGCCTCCGCTTCGGTTTCACATCCCTGCAAGCAGGGTCTTGTCCAGACGCTCTCGGTCTTCATCGATACGATTGTCATTTGCTCTTGTACTGCAATGATGGTACTTGTTTTCTATGTTAACGGAGATCCCACGGGGCTTAATGGTATGCCTCTTGTGCAGCAGGCTGTCAATTCGTCGGTTGGTGAATTTGGGATTCACTTCATAACGTTCTCGATCTTTGCGTTTGCGTTTTCGAGTCTTATCGGTAATTACTTCTACGCAGAAAGCAACATTCGCTTTATCAAGGACAACAAACTTGTACTGAATGGTTTTCGTGTCACTTGCCTAATTGCTATCTTCATGGGTGCGCAGTCGAATTTCGATCTTGCGTGGAACATTGCTGACATAGTGATGGGATGCATGGCCTTCGTAAACATTGTGGCAATTTTTCTTTTGGGACGATGGGCTCTCAAGGCTCTCGATGATTACACCTCGCAGCGCAAAGCGGGCAAGGACCCCGTTTTTGTTGCCGAAAGCATTCCGGGGCTGCCCGCGACGCAGTGCTGGCATGAAACCGCTGAAGAGCTCGCCCATGATGATGAACTGATTCGAGCCGAGGAGCAGGCAAAAGCGCGGGTTGGTCGTTAGCGACGCGTTCTTTTAGGCTGAGGAAACATGCTAAAAGCCGAGGACCAATGGTTAGCCGATTGGTCCTCGTTGTTTACAGGTAAGTGTGTTGAGCTAACCTCACGTATGCTACTAGAGAATCGCTTTCCTTATTTCCACATGAGATAGTCATGGCGCGATCTTCTGCGGCGGGGAGTCTTCTGTCTTCTCTGAATTCCACTGAGCTCATCGAGTTCGTAGTCTTTATACCGAGGTATCTTCCTCCGAGGCATGGTTTCTTTCTTTGGTCCATCAAGTACGTCTTCTTTGGCTTTTCGGGCGATTCGCAAACGCGCGAGTGCGAGAAGTGCGCACGCTCCCGCGCCCAGTGCAGCAAGGAGGACAAGAGTCAAAAGGGGAGGTCCGTCACCTGTTTTTGGGGCTACGGTTGCCGTTTTGCCATTCGGATAGGGGTGTTCGATGATGTTGCTTGTGTTTTCGAGCATTCCTGCGTCCCCTGTGTGATTGCTTGCGTCGGCGGCAAATGATGCTTGGTTTTCGATTGATGTAACATTGGCGCCTTCGCTTACTTCTGCCCTGAATGAAACTTCGGCACTTTCTCCTGGTGCAAGTTGTGGAATCAGCCACTCGGCCTGCTGTTTGTTTCCAACAAAACCAGCACGCGAAGCAGAGCCTTCGACGTAGGTCGAACCTGCTGGCAAGGGATCTCGCACCAAAATATCGTTCGCTGTTTTACCCCCGCTGTTGGTTGCGATCAGCGTGTATGTGATGGTGTCGCCGGGTACGAGTGCCGATCCTGCAACTGGAAGTGACGACATGACTACATTCACAATGCTGCTCGCGGGGTTATCGGCGCTTATGGCATGAATAGTTTTTGCTGTTACGCGTTCTGGATCAGGGAGTGTTTGGTCTCCTGCTGCTTGTGAGGAGCCGGTCGCGCAATAAAACGCCGTGTTGACAATCTGATCGGTGGCATCAGTGGCGATGCGAGTTTTAAAGGAAACTGTTCTCTCCTCTTCAGGTGCAAGGTCATTCAATACCCACTCCACATACGCTGCTCGCGTTTCTGTCGAACGTACGAATACGCCGTTGTCGCTTGTTGAATCGAACACGTAGCTTGTACCGCTTGGCAGGTAATCCCGGACCCGTACGTTGGGTGCGCTTGCTGCTCCTGTGTTGCGAACGGTGACGTGATACGTGATCTCGTCGCCAGGGTGCACGACTGATCCCGACGTTGCTTCTGCTGTGAGGTAGGCGGTTGTCTTGTATCCAAAGATGGGTACCGAAAGGGGATCGGTTGTGACGGGCGGCACCTGGTCTGCGATGTTCACTTCGTGGTCAGCGTCGACTTCATTGGCGTTGTCGGCACAGGCGCGGGCAGTATTTCGTAGCTTTGAACCATCGGGGGCATCCTCAGAGAGCTTCACTCTGTAGGTAACGGTGCATGTTTGATTCACTGGAAGATCTCTGCCTAACGCGACGGCAAAGCCTGACAGGGAGCCCTGGCCGTCTTCGTGGTATGTGATCAGTGCTGTCTCGATTGTGTCTCCAGCTTGATCTTTCGCCATAACTGAACCAGGCTCAAGTGCTGAGTGCTCAGCCGATTCGAACGCATCGGTAATGCGGGGGTTGAGTGCGGCTGTCCCTGAACCGGTATTCTTGATAGTCACCGTGTAAAGCGCGGTGTTCCCAGGAGCATACGAGGGCTGATCAGATTTCTTTGTTATTGAGAGCAAGTTTTCATCGGCTTCACCGTATGAAACTGAACAGCTTGCTTTGGCTTCAGGGGCGTCACTTGCGCGTGCACAAGCTGTATTAACCAAAGCGCGCGAAGGTGTTGCGGCAAGGAACTTCATCTTATAGGTAACGAAGATTTTGCCTGAGTTTTCCAGGTTGGCATGCGTATCAACCGTGAAACCAATGTGATCACCTGCTTCGTTGTCACGCCAAGACGAAGTCCAGCCCGATAACTTTTTCATCTGCCCGTCCATGACTTCAATTGAGCCTTCCACAATTGCTGCAGCACCAGCTTCGTCTACCTTAAGGGAATCTTCGATGACCACGTCATGTGCCGTGGTGCTTGTGCGTAAGTTGGTGATTGCCAGTGTGTACTGCGCAGTATCTCCTACGCGATACGAGGCGATATCGGCTGTCTTTTCAATGTTGAGCGCAGGACCTTCGATGGAGACCACCTCTTCATCGATTGCTGGTATGTCCTCATCGCTCGTAACCGTTACGGTATTTTTCGCTTGCTGTGCAGCGAGCGCATCGTCGGTGATCAGTGCTTGGTATTCAATTCGATAGCCAAGCTCGCGTTCGAGTCCGAGTGGATTTTGCTTCGTGCTTTCGATAAGCATGCCACCCTGGTCGGTGTGCCATGAGCGGTATGTTTTCGGGTGTACGAGTGAGTCTTTGGTCTCGATTTTCCACTGTTGGTCGTTGCTGTTTTGCTGGATGTCGAAGCGATTGGTGATGATCGATCCCTTATCGTCGCTGATCACAAAG
The DNA here is from genome assembly GCA_036638175.1 of Raoultibacter sp. Taxonomy (GTDB): domain Bacteria; phylum Actinomycetota; class Coriobacteriia; order Coriobacteriales; family Eggerthellaceae; genus Raoultibacter. Next base: position 9,124 of record JAVWLC010000029.1, read on the forward strand.
GAGTTGCGAAGAAGTTCGATGCCAGGTGTTTCGAGCGCGTCTTCAATTACAAGATTGCGTGCAACCGTGCCGAGCGCTGAGTTTGCAACGTCAATGCGATAGGTGATGATATCGCCAGCCTGATAGGCGAGTGCGGGCGCTTGCTTGTCAACTGAAATTCGTGGCGAATTGATCCACACCTTGGTTTCGGGATCGCTGGTAATGGGATCAGGTGCATTTTCGGCATACGTAGTGGCTCGGCTATAGATCTCCATGCCATTTACCTGCTCGGTTGGCACGCAAGAAAGCGTGAGCGTGACTGGCGTTGCCGCAGGAAGATAGTTCACGGCAAGCGATACGCCTGATCGGTTGCGTGTGATACTAGTTTTTGCCGTGATCTCGCGGGTATCGAGCTCTCCATGCACGCCATCGTCGTGGTGGATTGGGTAGAGTACCTGGGTGGGGCTTCCCGCGCAAGCAACTCCGTCGAAGCTTACGGCATCATCTCTTTCGGCAAGTGCGAAACCATCAGGTAAATTGAGCTGTGATACGACAACATTTTTGGCGAAGGTCCCCGGTGCAGTATTTTCAAGTGTGACTGTGTACGTTACGGGATCGCCCACGCGATGTTCGTACGAATTACCCGTCGTGAGTGAGTTTGCAACCTGCTCGGTTATCGTGAGTGCAGGCTTATTGATGTAAATCTCGGCATCGTCGGTTGCTGCCGAGAATTCATTACCAGCAACCCCTGCGGCGATGTTTTTCGCTTGAGCGATAGCGGTATTGATGATCTCATGACCGTTGCCTTCGGCGGTCGCAACAGCGCGGTAGGCAATCTCGACGGTTTGCCCATAATCGAGCTGCGCCATCCGAATGGACCACCCGCCTGCGCTTTCGGATACGCTCAAGCCTCGGGCATCTGCATTACCTACGCCCGCTCCCGCAAGGGCCGTTACCGATCCCGCGACGAGCGTTAATCCCTGGGGGAGCGAGTCTGAGATCGTCACGGCTTTCGCACGAGTCTTGTCGCGCATTTGTTTTACCGTTGCGTGGTATGTGACAATATCCCCAGGCTGGAATTCAAAATCATTTACCGCAGAAGCCAAGTTTTCATCGCCATACTTTTCTACAGTTAGCTCGGGTGAAACGAGTTTAGTCTCAACTTCGTTTGTTGTTTGCTCAAGTCCGTTTATGGAAGACAGTGCCGAATTCTTAATAATGAGAGTATCCTCAGGGTAATCAGTAACTTCCGCTTGAATCTCCAGCGTGTACGTTTCGCCCGTCATCAGCATGCTGTCTCTGAGATACTCCTCGGTGAATTCAAACGTAACATGACGGGACTCCTCGTGATAAGCAGCCAAGCCTGCGTCGACGAGCTCTTTGCCATCAGGCCCAAGAAGCCGCACTTTTTTGCACGTTAACGAATCGGGCAACGTGTCGGTAATCGAAAACGAAGCGTATCGAATGAAGCTATCAGCACCGAGATCGCCGACCTGTTGAGAGATACGATACGTGAGTGTATCACCAAGCTGCACGCCGTCATCCTTATCAACGGTTTTGGTTGGCGCAGGGGGTCGACCCGCTGTGAGTGTAAGGAAATTCGTGGCAAACCACATGCTCCCGTTTTTGGCGTCAGAATCACTTGGAATGCCTGCCGTGCCTGACCAATTGGCAGTTTTTATGGCATAAGCCTTTGCGTCAATAACATTGGACGAGCCGTTGTTAAGCTCAAAGCATGCCGACCTCCAATAAAATGATTCAGCGCCAATTGTGTCGACGAAATCAGTCTTATTGACCTCTTTGTCGTAGATATCAGGGCATCCGATGAGTGTCGTATAGCCGCCACCATACTCCGAGCTTTTGTCGTACAAGAGGCTACCAGGGATCACTTGATAGGGCGTTTTGAGGCCAAGCGCGTTGTAAAACGTGTAGGCCGCTGGTGCTTCATCGCTTATGTAGCACTTTGCAACACGTGAGCTAGGAAGCGCAAATCCTTCGCCACGATTAAGCGAAGTTGCCGTAACGTAAATCTTGCCGAGCTGAATCGGATCACCCGTTTTAGCGTTGAAGAATTCATAGTGCGTATCAAGAATGTTGGTTCCGCAAAAGAACACGCCATGACTGAAGCACAAGGGGATATGAATGACGGGGTGGCCATTGTACTGCTCCTGATAATCTCCTTCCTCGGCTACGGTTTTACCATCGCGAATGGTATACGTCGCTTTGATCGATACGGGGACTTCGAAGGTTGGATCGGCGATATCTTTCATATTTCCCACGTAATCATACGTGACGCTGACGCTCGCGCCGTTCGCTTGAGCGGCGGTTTTATCGCACACAAAGCCAAAACCTGGGACTCCCGTTGTTCTACCTCTGATGTTCTCGAAGGGTATTTGCATGTCTGTGTAAGGCGAGAGCTCTCTGTTGGGATCGAGTTTTGAGCCGCTTTCTTTGAGCTTGACCATGGAGCCGCCCGACGTGGAAAAGTCCGCCTCGGTGAGCGCGTTATCGTAATCTTCGAGATTGATATACCGCCCTTCATTGAAAAACGTTGTACGGTCAACCGAGATGATCTCCCGTGTTGCTGCAAAAGCCTCAGGAGGCCCTGTACTAATACATGCCCCCGCCACTATGAGCAGGGACGCGATGAGAAAAATACTTCTCGATAGATGTTTTGTCATGGGCTCCTCCTTGGGATCGCTGCGTAATGCTTTGCGCCTGCGAACGCATTGCAAGGAGAAGGTACCCCGAGCACCTTTCGTTTTTGTCTGCATAAGCTTGCCGCTGGCCAACAGTCTCGAAGTGCTGCCACCTGCAAAACCTTACACATTTCGGACGCTGGAACGAGCCTGCAGAGAGCGCACCGCGAACCACTGCAGATCAAAGCCATGCGGAAACCTAAGGGAGTATGTGGAAAAGGATTTAGGTTAGAGTCAGGACACAAAAAATCGCCCTTGCGGGCGATTGTTCATTCTATGGCTGGGCCATCAGGATTCGAACCTGAATAGCTGGTACCAAAAACCAGAGTCCTGCCGTTGGACGATGGCCCAGTTTCGGGAATCGGAATCCCAGGGGTGCAAAAGGAAATGGTGGGCCGTGAGGGAGTCGAACCCGCGACCTTGGGATTAAAAGTCCCCTGCTCTACCAACTGAGCTAACGGCCCACGTAACCTTTGCATGCGTTGCGGGCCAATTACTGTGTCCACGAAACGCGAGTACCTATTTTAGCGGCGCGCAGGGCGCTGGTCAATGAGAATTTGCAGCCTTCATGAACTTGCTTGCAACATACACATACTTTTTGTTATCATCAATGTTTGTCGCTTAATGACCTAATTGCCTAAAGGAGCCCTTTTGACCAAAGAAGATGTAATCGAGCTCGAGGGGACCGTCCTCGAGGCATTACCTAACGCTATGTTTAGGGTAGAACACGAGAATGGGCACAAGATATTGGCTCACATTTCTGGCAAGATGCGTATGCACTACATCAAAATCTTGCCTGGAGATAAGGTAACCGTTGAACTTTCTGTCTACGATCTCAATCGCGGACGCATCACGTATCGGTATAAATAAGCGAAAATTACGCACTTCAGAGGCTTTGAATGTGCGGATTTTGTGTGCACGGGCATATTTCTTTGCCTGGTTTGGGATCGATTTGATCCAAAGAGTTTGCAAACTATCACCTGCGGCTGGGTGTGGCTATACAGTTAAATGAAATGAAAAGGTCGTTTTAGACCTGCACAAACCGAAAGGAAATTATTATGAAGGTACGTCCTTCGGTCAAGAAAATGTGCGACAAATGCAAAATCATCCGGCGCCATGGCAAGGTTCTCGTTATTTGTGAGAATCCTCGCCACAAGCAGCGTCAG
>JAVWLC010000030.1:0-12915 GCA_036638175.1 Raoultibacter sp.
AGACCGACAAACAAGCGCTGCGAAAGAACTCGGCATCGATATTTCAGATGGAAGAAGGTTGTTCTAGCAGCGTTCTTTGTTGTGAGAAACCTAGAAAGTAATTTATTTAATGACTTTCACAACCTTTGATTTCGCAGGTTCGGGCAGCTCGGCGGTGCAGTGAGGGCAGCGGGTTGCGCCTTCGGCAACCTCTTCGAGGCAGTCAGGGCACTTCGGTACTTCTATTTCTTCGCCACGTTTGTTCTTGGAAGTCATTCCTTTTGCTTTGTTGAGTGCTTTCACCATGAGAAAAACGACGAAGGCAATAATCACAAACTGGATAACGGCGTTGATGAAATTGCCGTAGTTAATGGTTGATTCACCTGCTCCAAGGGGAATTGCTACTTTCATACTGGAGAAGTCGACGCCGCCGAGGATGGAGGTGATGAGCGGCGTAATGAGATCGGTTACAACAGAGTTGACGATGGCGGTGAATGCGGCGCCAATGACAACAGCTACGGCGAGATCCATGACATTGCTGCGATTGATGAACTCTTTGAATTCGTTGAGAAACTTCTTCATGCTGGCTTCCAATCCGTTGGCTACGTCTGCGTGTCTCCTGAGCGACATTGCAAACAGTATAAAAAAGGGATGGTAGAATGAGGGCATACGTTTCTTATTTGATACCAGTAATTAATCTGCTCGATCATAAGTGAGTGAGTGCGGTGGTTCTGTGACAAAGATCTTTTCGTTTACTCAGCCTGTCGATGCTGATATTGTCGATGCTTTTTGCGTACTGCAAAAAGGGTTTACTGATCAGTTCGTGTATTACGACAAAGCGCGTCCGACCCGCTATCTTGGCCTCGGTCGTTGTGTGGTGATCCCGACGCTTGCTGATGCCGAAAGCGAGCTGCAGGGTCCTTCCAATGAACAGCCGGTATTCTTTTCTTTTAACCGTTTTGATGCCGAAAACCCCAAGCCAACCGATGAGCTGTTTTCGTCATTTCCTCGTCTTGCGCTCATGCTGCCCGAGGTAGTTCTCATCGAGAACGAGCGCGGGTGTTTTCTCCAGATCAACAGTCTTGGGCCTGTGTATCCTGGGCGTGTTGAGCGATTCGCGCGCCACGTCGCTACTGCCCAAAAGCGTGTACGCACCGATATTCCCTTTGAGCTTGAAGCAGACTCACGCAGTGCATGGGAATCGGCAGTGGCTGCTGGCTTGTCTGCCATTCACGAGGGGCGGGTTGATAAAGTAGTGCTGTCTCGTCGTCAGAAGCTCACCGCTGCGCATCCATTCTCTTCGAAAGATTTGCTGGTGAATCTTATCGACGGACCAGCGCGCGGAACGGTGTTGCTCTATCGCTACGGCGATGTGTTTTTCTGCGGATGCACGCCTGAGCTGCTGATTCACAAGCGGGGCACCAAGGTTGAGAGCATGTGTTTGGCTGGCACTACGTCTGCGGGCGCAAGTGAAGAAGAACGAGAGCGCTTGGCTAAAAGCTTGTTGGCTGATCCAAAGAATCTACGCGAGCACGCGTATGTTGTTGACTTTATACGCGAAGTGTTCAGGCGCAATTGTCATGATGTTGAGATTTCCAATCAGCCCGGTATTCTGTCGCTCCAGCACGTACAGCACTTGTTCACTCCCGCACAAGCGGAAATCATCGAAGGCAAGACGCTTTTTGGACTCATGACTGAACTGCATCCAACACCTGCACTTTCGGGAACTCCCGTTGGTGAGGCGCTCATGCTCATCAGGCGGATTGAATCGTACAACCGCGGTTTGTTTGGTGGCGCGGTAGGTTACGTTGATGGCGGTGGTGATGGTGAGTTTTCGGTGGCGCTGCGCACAGGTGTTTTCGATGGCGAAATTGGCTGGGTTTACGCTGGTTGCGGCATTGTTGAAGGGAGCGTTGCGGCTGATGAGTATGATGAAATTGACATGAAGCTCAAAACTATTCTGAGCGCATTTGAGGGAGGCGTGCATGACTGATAGAATCGATACTCCGCAAGCCTCAGCTCTGTTTCTTTCTGCATTTTTCGACGAGCTCATTGTGGCTGGCGTTCGTGATGTTGTGGTGAGCCCAGGATCGCGTTCGACCCCGCTGGCGATGGTGGCCTATGCAAGTGATTTGATGCTCTATGTTGATGTTGATGAACGGGGTGCTGCATTTTTTGCGCTTGGTTTGGCGAAAGCAAGCGGACAACCGGTGTGTCTGATTTGCACATCGGGAACCGCGATCGCTAACTACTATCCCGCAATTCTTGAGAGCGAATCGTCGCGTGTCCCGCTTATTGTGTTGACAGGGGACAGGCCTCCGCGTCTGCAAAATCTTGGTGCACCTCAGACGTGTGATCAGCTGAAAGCGTACGGTGATCATGTGCGCCACTTCCAGCAGATGCCGTTGTCGGCAGCGTCATCTGAGGATATTGCGTTCGCGCGTCAGATGGGAAAGACTGCCTATCTTCATGCGGTTGGGGGCGAAGCGGCAGGTCCTGTTCATTTTAATTTTCCGTTTGATGAACCGCTCAAACCTGATTTGTCGGTGGCTGGTCTCTTTGAGATCGGACGGGGGCGGCTGGCCATCGAGACGGATGGGGATCGTTTTAGTCGAGCTCAAGAAACATGCATGGTTCCGCCGCTTGTCAGTGCAGCTTCAAGGTTATCGGCTAGCCAGGTTAAAATGCTTGCTCAGCTCATCAAAGACAAACGCACCATCGTGCTGGCAGGTGAGGGTAGTTGTGCAAGCGCTACGGAAGCGCGAGAGCTCACTGCGTGGGCCAAGCAGTATGGTATACCGTTGCTTGCCGATCCGCTCAGTGGCTTGCGAAACTGTACAGACCCACTTGTGATTGATAATTACGACAACATATTTGGTAAAGCTGGATGCCCTGAATTCGATGCGATCATCAGGTTTGGACGCTATCCCGTGTCTAAGAAATGTTCCACGGCAATTGGTGCCAAGCGACCAATTCAGATTGTTGTTGATCCACATGAAACCCGCGATTTTAATGCAGCAACCGATATTTTTGTGCGGTGCGATCCTGCAGGATTCATTCGCTCTTTTGGGATTCTCGAGCCCACTGAACCGAGCGTCGCTCAGCATGCGAGTGCTTGTGCATGGATCAAGCGTAACGAAGAAGAGCGCTTGCGCATTGAGCAGGTTGCCGATGTTTCGGCAGGGTTCGAAGGCGCATATGTCGCAAAGCTTTTTGAGCTTGCGCCTGAAGACTCGCTGGTGTTTTCTGCGAACTCAATGGCTATTCGCGCTATTGATACGTTCTATCTTAAATCCGACAAGCACCTTGCTGTGCTCTGTAATCGGGGGCTAAACGGCATTGATGGCACGGTTTCATCGGCGTTTGGCGCAGCACAATATTTCTCCCAAACAACGTTGCTCACAGGCGATTTAACGTTGATTCATGATCTCAATGCGCTTGCCCTGCATCATGAGTTGATTGATCATCACGGCGGCGAACAGGCGTCGAGCATTATTGTTGTCGTGCTCAACAATCACGGCGGTGCAATTTTCGACATGTTGCCCCAACAATCCGAAGATTCCTACTTTGAACGATTGTTCCTTACGCCGCAGCGTGTTGATTTCGAACAAGCAGCGCGAGCGTTTGGCGTGCCTTACCGGTTTACTGACTCGGTCGCGTCGTTTACGGAAGCGTACGGATCGCTTCTTGGATCCCCTGGGGTGAGCTTGATTGAAGTGCCCGTCTTGCTCGGTGGCCTCAAAGAGCGTTACGGACGGTTTAATTAGTATGGCTGACACATCAGGCACGTTTGAGCACAAGGGTGTTCGCTATCACATTGCACAGTGGGGTGATCCTGCTAAGCCGCCCGTGGTTCTTTTACACGGCTTTGCGCAGAGTACCGAAAGCTGGGAAATTGTCGCGCCGCTTCTGGCTGAGCGGAGGTTTGTTGTTGCATTCGACTTTGTTGGACATGGCCTCAGCGACAAGCCTGACAATCCAACGGCGTACGAAATGAGTGAGGTTATCGAAGCGCTTTCGGCGTTTTTGCATGCTCGGTTTGCGGCTAAAGTTGCGCTTGTTGGTTATTCCATGGGCGGGCGCGTGGCTCTATCGTATGCCAGCTTGGAATCTTCGCGTCTGAGCGCGCTTGTGGTTGAAAGTGCTGGTCTCGGAGCAAAGAGTGGTCAGCAGCATGTTGCTATGCAGCATCGTGACGCCGACCTTATTGAGCGACTCCTTTCTTCAGATATTGAGTCGTTCACTACATACTGGGAAGGACTTCCGCTTTTCGAAACGCAAAAGCGTCTCCCTGAAAAAGTTCGTGACCGCGTCCGTAAAGGTCGTCTTGCGAATGACCCGCGTGCCCTTGCGTATACGGTTCGAGGGACAGGGCAACATAGTATGGTCGATTTAGCGGAGCATATTAAGCACTTTCCCATGCCGATTTTGTACATTGCAGGAATTCTGGATCGAAAATACCTCAAGATAGCCGAGAATCTTCAGTACGAAAAGAACGTGACATGCGTTCTGCTCAACACAGGACACAATACCCACTTAGAGGATCCAGAGGCATTTGCCCGACAGGTGAATGGTTTCTTGGACAAACAAGCGAAACGCGCTGGTCGCAGCTAGGCTTGCATGGACGGCTAACGGCGAGTGAAGCGTCGACAACTGGTAACTGTGCAGCGCATAATTCGCGTCTACAAAGCAAGGTGTTTTAAGCAGTCAACGCAGTGAATGGGCTGTGTGTAAGAATTGCGATGCGAGGAAGGATTCACATGGGAGCTATCGCATGGGAGCAAGGAAAAACCTACGAAGAGATCATCTATGAGACCTTCGATGGCATAGCAAAGATTTCTATCAATCGTCCGGAACGCCGCAATGCGTTTACGCCGCGCACTGTCAACGAGCTTTACGATGCTTTCAGTGTGGCGCGTGATGATGCCAAAATTGGTGTCATTATTCTGACCGGCGCAAACCACGGTGGTCGCCACGAGGATGAAGCCTTCTGTTCAGGGGGCGATCAATCAAAGCGCGGCAATGGTGGTTATGTGGGAGAAGATAACATTCCGCGTCTCAACGTCCTTGATTTGCAGCGCCTGATTCGCGTGGTGCCGAAGCCCGTGATTGCCATGGTGAATGGTTATGCAATCGGCGGCGGACATGTCCTTCATATTCTCTGTGATCTTTCGCTTGCGGCCGATACGGCTAAGTTTGGACAGACGGGACCGAAGGTGGGCAGCTTTGACGCTGGCTACGGCGCGGGCTATCTTGCTGACATTGTCGGGCAAAAAAAAGCGCGCGAGATCTGGTATCTCTGTCGCCAATACTCAGCAGCCGAAGCGCTAGAAATGGGACTCGTCAACAAAGTTGTTCCCTTTGACGAGCTTGAAGCAGAAACGGTTTCGTGGGCACAAGAGATGATGCAATTCTCTCCGACTGCGTTGAGATTCCTCAAAGCTTCGTTTAATGCCGCAACTGATGGTTTGGCGGGGTTGCAGCAATTCGCGGGAGATGCGACGCTGTTGTACTACACCACTGACGAAGCCAAAGAGGGCCGTGATGCATTCAAGGAAAAGCGCAAGCCTGACTTTGATAAGTTTCCCAAGTTTCCTTAAGCACGGAAGGTTTGCAATCGTCTGCTGAGATCGGGAGAAAGCTTTGATACAGCGGTTCGAACAAATGGCGCGGCACAAGCCGCACGACATATTTTTCCAGTATGTCACTGGTAACGGTTCGGTCCGCTCATTTACGTACGAAGAGACACGGTTTGCTGCGGCGGGATTAGCTTTGCAGCTGCGTGACCGCGGCTATACACGCGGATCAGCAGTTGGCGTCGATCTTCCAAATTGTCCCGAATTCATATTCCTCGCACTTGCTGCTGCGTATGGTGGTTTTGCGCTTGTGATCCTTAACCATCGGCTGACCGAGGAAGAGAAAACTGATCGTATTTTTGATTTGCGCATGACGGGATCGACTGATATTCCTGTTGTGCTTGATCGTCGAGCGGTTTCGTATCTCCTCGAAAATATTCCTCATGGATATGACGAAGCGTACCGCACAGAAGCTGCCATTGCCTCGGCTCCCAATGGGTTTGTACAACCAGTTGGTGGACTTGATGTGCGCGGTGATTATGGTGGAGCGGGTATTCCGAAACGTGGCATAATCGCTCGTCTGTTTAAAAAAGAAAGCGGCGAACAGGCTCAGGACAACCAGCGCAGCGGCAGAGGTCGCAGGCGCAATGATGCTCGCGCGTCTGCGGTAGTGGATTCTCGCGCAGTAGTTAATTTTGCTGAACGTTCTCGGGCGAGCTTTGATCGCAGTGCTTCTGCTCTCGTTATGTTTACAAGTGGCACCACGGGTCGTCCGAAGGCGGTATCGCTTTCGTGGAATAACCTTATAGGTTCTGCTGAGGCTTCTAATACTTTACTGAACCAGCGGGGCGAAGGTTTATGGCAAGCGGCTTTACCGCTGTTTCACATCGGTGGGTTCCAAATTATCGTGAGAAGCCTCCTCAACGAAACGCCGTTTTTGCTCTATCGCCGGTTTGACGCGAAGCGCGTGTTGGCAGACGCGCGTGAATATGGTGCAACGCACCTATCGGTTGTCGATAAGATGCTGCAAGAGTTGCTGGTAGCAGACGATGGCGAAACGGTTGCTAACTATCATGCCCTGTTGCTCGGGGGCGCAGCAGCCAATCCCGTGACCTTACGCCGTGCAGTGGCGGCAGGTGCGCGTGTGTTTGCAAGCTACGGCATGACGGAAACGTCAAGCCAGATCGCATCGTGTTTAGTGACTGAGAATTTTGATGGTAAGTTGAATTTGCTGCCAGGATATCAAGCGCATATCGTAAACCCTGATGAAAAAGGGATAGGACAGCTTGCTGTTCGTGGACCAGGCGTTTTTGGTGGTTATCTCAATGCCCGTACGGCTCATACGGTTGATGGTTTTTTCCTCACAGGCGATATGGCTGAGGTGTCAGACGGCCGAATTGCGGTGTGTGAACGCTCGGGCGATATGTTTGTATCGGGCGGCGAAAATGTCTATCCAGCCGAGATTCAAGACAAGTTGCTTCGCGTTGCCCAGGTGAGCGACGCCTATGTATTTGGAGCCGAAGACGCAACCTGGGGTAGACGCCCCGTTGCTTTCATAGAGCGTGCTTGTGCGGCCGACGTGCTTGAGGGAGTACCTCCTGTCTTTGCATCATCAGTGCAAGTCGATGAAACAGGGGCAGCGGAAAGTGATCGCGCGGTTCAAGTAGAAAACGCCGAAACGCTGTCTGCTTATCGATTTGCAGAAGCGGTGCAGCAAAGTCTTGAGAACCGACTCTCGAAGCTGTATCAACTCAAGCATCTTTTGGTGCTTGATGAGTTTCCGCGTACAGGCATTGGAAAGATTGATCGCGCAGCATTGGAGCGCAGGTATGCTGAGCGCATCGAGATCAAGCGCGTGACCTTGTATCGGATCGATCAGGAGCTTCTCTCGCCCTTTAAGACTGCAAAGATTGACATGCGTTCGCGCGAATCGATCATAGTCGAAGTAGAGGATTGGCAGGGGAGAACTGGTATCGCGGAATGCGTAGCTTTTTCGACCGACTGGTACCTTCCCGAAACTCTCGGCGATGATGAGCGTGTGCTTGAAGAGATCCTCATTCCGTTGGTTCGTTCCCAGGTGTTTCTCCATCCGAGCGAGGTCTCAATCTGCTTTAATGATTGCCCTGAGGCAGATGCGTTCCCTTTGGCAAAAGGCGCGCTTGAGCCTGCGTTGTGGGACCTGTATGGCAAGATTGTTGGCAAGCCATTATGGCAGCTTATCGGCGGAGCGAAAGCAATGCATGACGAAGATGCAACGAGCGTATCCAAACCAGGAAGCACGACGCTTGCGACAGCAGAAGTGCGAGCGGGTGCGGTGCTTGGCATTCTTCCGATTGACAAAACGCTTGATGAGGTACGCCGTAGTGTTGCGGCAGGTTATGAGCGCGTGAAGCTCAAAATCAAACCCGGAGATGATTATGAGCGAGTTCGTGCTGTGCGCGCAGCGTTTCCTCAACTTACGATTATGCTCGATGCCAATCAGAGTTACATTGAGCGAGACATGCCGGTACTCAAGGCGCTCGATGGCTTGGGCATTCGCTGCATTGAAGAGCCACTCGATCCGCTCAGGATGCCACCTGTTGGGCCTAAGGGCTTGTTTGCGCGGCTAGCTCGGCTCCAGCGCGAGATCAGAATGTCTGTTTGCCTCGATGAGTCGATTGTGACGTCCGACGATCTTGATCAAGCACTCAAGTATCCCGAGCTTACGTGCTTCGCTCTCAAGATTGCAAAGTTTGGTGGCGTGCAGCCTGCTCTTGCGTTTTATGAGCAAACAAAGCAACGAGGAATTGAAGTATGGATGGGCGGTATGTACGAGACAGGGATTTCAAAGCGGCTCCATGCAGCTTTTGAAACGCTGTTGGGCGTGAATATTCCTGGTGATCTCAGCGAGACGAGCCGCTATTTCGACCAAGACATCACGATGCCACCCTTTACGGTTGATTCGGGCGTCATCGTCTTGAATCAAAAAGGCCATGAATCTGGTCTTGGTTGTGAGCTTGATCACGATACTTTGGGTAGGGTTCTTATTGAGCGGCGTGATTTTAAGTAATTGAATTGGTGCTTGCGAATAATGCGAGTAGACCTATCCGATTTCTTACAAGATGTGCATGTCGAGCAGTTTTTATGCATGTTGGACTATTATAGTCATCATCAACCATTCAAGGGGGGATGTAAACCAACATGAACGAACCATCAATATCATCGGGCAGCCAAGAGGCTGACGGCTCGAAATCAGGTGGCCTCGGAATCTTCCGACTAGTCACGACGGTCATTACGCTAATTATTGGCGGCGGCGTTTTCACCCTTGCGGGTGATCAGGCGGCAAACGGGGCGAGTGGTTACGCCATCATGACGGCTTGGGGCATTTCGGCTGTTGGCGTTTTGTGCTTGGTCCTTTCTTTTTATGCGCTTTCTCGCATAAAGCCAAAGCTGACAGGTGGCATTTATAGTTACGCTAACGCAGGCTTTGGAGACTTTCTCGGCTTTAACAGCGCGTGGGGATACTGGATCAGTGCTCTTTTGTGTACTGTCAGCTTTTCTGCACTTTTATTTGGTGCGCTGACGTATTTCTTCCCGATCTTTGGCGGCGGCAATAACCTTCCGTCAGTAATCGGCGCATCGTGCTTGATCTGGTTCTACGTCTTTTTGGTTTCACGTGGAATTAAAGAAGTAACGGGCGTGAACGCAGTTATCACCATCTCGAAAATCGTACCGATTTTTGTTGCCATTCTTGCGATCATCGTTTTGCAAAAATTCGATCCAGCTATTTTTATGGCAAACCTCACCAACGGCGCTGTTTCTGGCATGCCGTTTTGGGAACAGGTGAGCGGGACAATGATGATCACCATTTGGGTGTTTGTCGGTATCGAAGGTGCGGTTGCTATTTCTGGCCGTGCGAAGAAAGAGAAGGATGTAGGCAAGGCGACGGTTATCGCATTCTTCTGCGTGCTGACCATTTACCTGTTGGTGTCGATGCTTTCAATGGGTGTTCTTCCACTTTCAGAGCTTGCCACGCTTGAGAACCCTGCGCTTGCAGGCGTTCTTGAAGCAGCGGTTGGTCCATGGGGCGCTACGCTCATCAATGCAGGCGTAGTTCTTTCGCTTGTAGGAGCTATGCTTGGTTATACAGTCCTTTCGAGTGAATCACCATTTGAGGCTGCTGAGCAAGGTGTATTCATCAAGGCATTCGCCAAGACGAACAAAAAAGGTGCCCCCATCGTCACACTCGTGGTGACAAACATTATCATCGAAATATTTCTTATTCTCATGCTGTTCGGGGAGCAGACGTATCAATTCTTCTACATGATTTCGGCAGGTATGATTTTGCTGCCGTATTTGTTGTCGGCGGCATATTTCGCAAAGCTGACATTTACTGAGAAAGAAGCGTTTAAGGGTAAAGTTGGTGGCAGCATTATTTTGTGGCGTATTTTGGCCATTGTTGGTGTGCTGTACAGCTTCTTCTTGGCGTACGCATCGGGTCCTGTGGGATTGACCATTATGTCCTTGCTGTATGCACCTGGCATTCTTATGTACATTAAGGGAAAGAAGGAGCGCGGCGAACCTTATCTGAAGAGTACACTCGATAAGGTAGTAGTTGCGATTATCTTGATTGCTGCGGCTGTCTCTGTGTTCATGTTTGTTACGGGACAGGTTTCGCTGTAAAACGTGTGATTGATGACGGGATGAAAACTCTTGGTATTTATCCTTTCGTTTTTTCCTCGCTAGAGGATAATCGTTACCTGCAACAGCAATACGCTATGTTGTCGCTTTGTGCGGCGAATCGAAGGAGGAGTCACGATGTTTAAAAACGTGATCGTCAGGCGGCCCAGCAAATCGCTGATCGATGGAATTACTTCAGCACCTGAGTTGGGAAAGCCCGATTACGAGCTTGCTCTCAAGCAGCATGATACCTATATTGAAGCGCTCAAACAGTGCGATGTCGAAGTGACCGTGCTGCCTGCGTTGGAAGAGTTCCCTGATTCCTGTTTTGTTGAGGATACGGCGGTCATTACGCGCAAAGGCGCCATCATTGATAATCCTGGCGCAGGTACGCGCAATGGTGAAGCAAAAGCTATGGAGCCGACCATTCGTGAGTTTTTTGACGATGACCATATTGCGTACATCCAAGAACCCGGCACCCTTGAGGGTGGCGATGTCATGATGGTGGGCGATCACTTTTACGTGGGTCGTTCAGCGCGTACGAACGAAGAGGGCATTCGTCAGTTCATTGAGATTCTTGAAGGTTGGGGGCTTTCTGGTTCCGAAGTGCCACTTGAATTGGTACTGCACCTCAAGACGGGCGTGAACTACATCGAGAACAACAATATGCTCGTGTCTGGTGAGTTTATCGAGAAACCTGATTTTGCCGAGTTCAATAAAATCATCATCCCCGAGGACGAGGCTTATGCCGCGAACTGTATTTGGGTGAATGGCACCGTTATTGTTCCTGAGGGTTATCCAACCGTACTTAAGAGGGTTCAGGAAGCTGGCTATAAAACCATCACGGTTGATACGTCTGAGTATCGCAAAGTTGATGGTGGCCTGAGCTGCTTGGGCTTGAGGTTCTAAAGCAGGCAGCATCATGAGGATGAATGCGATCGGTTGATTCCATTCGCAAAGAGACCACGAGAGCCGAGATCAATGAAGCAACGATCCCGGCTCTTTCTTTTGGGCTGATTGATGAGGGCTCATGATAGAGCAGGAACCCTCATCAATCATGAGAGTTCCTGGGAGCCACTGTGTGGAAGGTTCTTTCTTATGCGTAGGCGTCGATGCTGCTCTTTGTCCATTCGACCAGTGAAGCAGATCCAGCATCTTCCGTTGCCGCTGAAGCGCCTGCAATCTTGCCGAACACCAAAGCCTGGATGAGGCCGTTGCCACTCATGTAGGGAGCGCCACCGCGCGATGAGAACCCTTCGGTGCAACCGCCTGCAGCGTAGAGGCCCTTGATCAGGCTGTTGTCGGGACGCAGGACGTGTCCTGCTACGTCGGTCGACATGCCGCCTTGGGTGTGACGAATTTCGCCCGTGATTTTGAGCGCGTAGTAAGGTCCCTCAAAGTTTGCAGGGAGATGTGAGCGGTTGAACTTGTCTTCGCCCTTTTCAATGGCAGCTTGATAGTCTGCAATTGTTTTCTCAAGTTTTGCTGCATCGGTTCCGATGGCTGCTGCGAGCTCGGCAACATTCGCGCCTGTCTTGACAATGCCAGCGGCTTGCCATTCGGGGAACTTCTTGCTCTTTGCAACCTGCAAATCAGTGAAGCACAGGTAGGCGATGTGATCGGTCTGCGCGAGAACGTGGGGCGAAAGCTCCGAGTATCCGCCGTACTCGCTCATGAAGCGGTTGCCCTCTTGGTTGACAATAATACCGCCGTTGTTGGCGAGCGCCTGTTCAAGGGTTTGATCATTGTCGACACCGTGGAAGGCATGACCCTGATAAGCACCCATGTTCTGAAGCTCAGCACCAAGTTCTTGTGCCCATAAAATGCCTTCCCCTGTTGCGCCTGGTGCAACCAGTTTGAACGCGTCGCTTGCTTCGGGGCAATATTCAGCAATCATATCGGCGTTGTTTGCAAAGCCGCTTGATGCTAAGACGGTGTTTGCTGCAAAGATTGCGATCTCTTCGCGACCGCTTTTGCCATAGGCTCCTACGATGATGTCGTCATCATCGGCGAGGACGAGTCCAAGGATTTCGCAGGAGAGTTTTTGCTCGATGGCTGAATCGCTGGTCATGCTGGCAATGAGTGCATCGGTCAAGCCTTTGCCAGCATTTTCGGTTGTGTGCATGCGATAGGCGGTTTGGCCGTAGTACAGCGCGGCATCAACGGACCATACAGCTCCGTGGGTCTCGGTCCATTCAACGATGTCTTTCGATTGCTCGGTGACGGTGTAGACCAGATCAGGGCGAACGCTGTAGTTGCTGGGGCGCATGATGTCCATGACGCAGGCACCAATGCTGTCCGTGTCGTCCATGGCGAGCTGCTGCTTGGTGCCGACTGCAGGAATTTTTCCACTCGAGAGTGTTGTGGCGCCACCGAGTACACTCATCTTTTCGCAGATTACAACACGAGCACCTTGCTCCGCAGCACTCAAAGCTGCGCAGATACCAGCACCGCCGCCGCCGATGACCAGAACATCAGTTTCGGTTTGAGTCATATCAGCAACTTCGCTTTTGCGCTTGGCGTATTTGAGTTCGCCAGTGGTTGGCTGTGCCGTATTTTCAGCTGGTTTCGCTGAGGGTGAACATGCTGACAATGCTCCCGCAGAAGCAATAGTTACCGATCCGACTGCGAAGCCTTTGAATAGATCCCTACGTGTGAGATTTCCCATGATCTCTTCCCTTCCTCGTTGTGATGCAAGCCT
>JAVWLC010000031.1:0-9995 GCA_036638175.1 Raoultibacter sp.
GTATGAGGAGTACCGAAAGAACGAGCTTGAAGATAGTGAAGGCAAGCTTAACGATGCAGCGCTCCTTGGTTCGGATGAGGTGGATGACCTCATCGAGTTCTTTACCTGCTTTGAAGAGTCCAAGAAGTCCCCACATGACGCCGATGAAGCTAATGGATGATGCTCCGTTTACGAGGATTACGATGCCTAGGATGCACATAACAATTGAGGTACCCGCACTTCGCGTGTCTGAATCCGCGTCTTTTCCTCGTACGCTCGCAATAATTCCGCCGACGCCTGAAAGGGTCATAACAATCCCAAGCGCATAGGGGAGATATTCTGTGACAAGATGAGGCATGAGCAGGCAGGTGAGACCGATGAGCGGGAGAATCAACAACGCAATAATTGATACTTTGCCGGCGTTGCTTTGTTTTTTGATATCTTTTATCGAGTGTATTGCAGCCACAGAAATCCTTTCGGAAGCTTGGTGAGTAACCGAGTGACGATCTATCATATCGAGCGGGTAACGACGCTACATCTGCTATCCATGCAATGATAGAATGAATCCACATTGAGACTAAGGAGAGTTATGGAAATTGTACTGATTGTAATCTTGGTCATCGTTGTAGTTCTTGTGATTGCAGTAATCAGTTTGTATAACAACCTGATTAAGCTGCGCAACATGGTTGATAACGCATGGGCTCAGATTGATGTCCAGCTACAGCGCAGGCTCGACCTGATTCCAAACCTCGTTGAGACCGTAAAAGGTTACGCTTCTCATGAACAGGGAACACTTTCTCAGGTGACTGAAGCACGCAGCGCTGTCATGAATGCAACAAGTCGTGAAGGCAAGATGGAAGCTGACAATATGCTTACGGGCGCCTTGAAGAGCCTTTTTGCTGTAACTGAGGCATACCCTGACCTTAAGGCAAACGTCAATTTCCAGCAGCTTCAAACCGAATTGAGTAACACTGAGGATAAAATCTCGTATATGCGTCAAAGCTACAACGATACGGTCATGAAGTTTAACACTGCCATCCAGACGTTCCCGGCTGTTATATTTGCAGGTATGATGGGCTTCAAAGCGCGCGATAGCTTTGATGCCGCTGCTGGTTCAGAAACAGCTCCAAAGGTTCAGTTCTAGCAACAATTTTAATCATAAAAACCGTGGTTTCGCCAGTGGTGCGGACCACGGTTTTTTGCGTCATAGTGCATTTTTGGCCGAAGATTTCTTTGGTTTCGTGGAGCCCGACGCTTTTTGAGGCAGGGAATTTTCTTTGAGCTTGCGGACGTACTTTTCGCCTTTTTTGCAGTGCGGCTTATCAAGGGAACAGTGTTTCTTGCAGAGGGGGCAGTGTGAAGAACCACTACAGGTCTTTTTCTTTTTCATGGCATACCTTTCAGCATGGACCAAGAGGGATGTACTGACTGCGTAATGTTATCATATAAGTATCATATAGGATACGCGCACAGTCGCATACGTCAGAATCATGACAACTTGTATCAGGAAAGCCAGGGCCTGCTGTCTTGCGGTAGAATGAACAAAGTTATATGAGAAGGAAAGAGAAGTCGCAGGCGAATTGATAAAAAAAGACCCTGAACTGATTCATTCAAGGTCTGAAAATTCGTGGCGGAGAAGCAGGGATTCGAACCCTGGATGCCCTTGTGGGGCATACTCACTTAGCAGGCGAGCACCTTCGGCCTCTCGGTCACTTCTCCACGTTTAACAGGTGCGGTTTGCTATGATACCGTGACCATCCATATCTTGCAAGGAGAATGAACGTGCAAAACACGAGCCAACCGCAAATTGATCGCATGACACGCCATGCAACAGATGGCTGGTGCAATGTGGCACGTGATTCCTCGACGGATTGCGCAGTTGTTGCATATGAACTGTGCTCGCCACAGGATTCTCGTCGACGCATTTGCTTTGTGCTTGCCACACTTGTTCTGTGTGTGCTCGCAGCGTGTGCCGCGCTCGTTTCGGCGCCTGCGCAAGCATATGCGAAAAGCTATACCATGCCAAAGGTTGATATTACGGCCAATGCAGCAACTGATGGTTCGCTTGATGTGGTGGAACAGCGTACGTTTGAGTTCGATGGTGACTTTACTGCGGTGTGGTGGACGTTTGAAAACCTGCCTGCTAATGCGAGCCTTAAAGTCAATTCCATGAGTTTGACAAAAGTAGATTTTGAAGGCACGCCTACCGGTGAGACCATGCAGCTTCCTGATACTGCATTTAATCTTTCGTGGCGCGATGCTGGAGGTCCTGGTAAGGATTCTTATTCAGTTGATTCGCCTAAAAATACCGTGTACGCATTTTTTGAACTCTCTGATGAACGCGTTGTGATCACGCTTGACTACACCATCGTAAATGGTGTGCAGGCTTACAAGGATATTGCTGATGTGTATTGGCAGTATATTGGTAGCCAATGGGAAGAGCCTTCGAATGATGTCACGATGACGCTTTCGCTTCCCGTTCCGCAAGGCCAAAGTGTCATAGCGGGCGATAACGTCAAAGCTTGGGGGCACGGACCTCTTGATGGCGTAGTGACAATCAACGAAGACGGATCCATTACCTATAAGGTGGACAAAGTTAATGCGGGACAGTATGCAGAAGCGCGCGTTGTTTTTCCTGTTGAATGGCTGACGAACCTGAGTGGCGATGGGCTTGCTCTTCGCAATACAAGCCATCTCGATGAAGTGCTGAAAGAGGAGCAGGGCTGGGCTGATCAGGCAAATCGCGACCGAATGCTTTCGCTTATTTTCGTTATTGCTTGTGGGGTCATTTCGGTGTTGTTGCTTGCATGGGCTATCTGGTTGTATTTCAGGTGGGGCAGGGAATATAAGCCCGATTTCACCGAGCAGTATTGGCGTGATGTACCTTCTGATCAGGATCATCCTGCGGTAATTGCGCGTTTGTGGCGCTGGAATCGTGAAAGCAACGATGATCTGACGGCGACATTGATGTATCTCTCTCACAAGGGCGCCATACAAATCAATAAGGGAAGCTATGAAGAACCTGGTTCGTTGGGTCGTACGAAAATCGTCGATGATTATTATCTAACCAAAGTACCTGCAGTGGCTGCTGAGCTTACTGATCCGATCGATAAAAAGGCGATGGAAATTCTTTTCGACGTTGTTGCGAAGGGGTCTGATTCGCTGTGGTTCAACACCATTCAGCAGTACGGGAAAGATAATCCTGAGAGGTTCATGGACGAACTTACGTCATGGCAGGGGCTTGTGACTGCTGCTGTGAACAAGCGTGATTTTTTCGAGGCCAAAGGCGAACGGTATCAGTGGCTGATTTTCGGCATTGCTATTGCGTTTGGGCTCCTTGGTGGATTCTTCTCATTCACGATGGCGAACTTCATTCCTTTGATTTTCGTGGTTCCTGTCGTAATTGCCATGGTTGTTATTGCGAACTACATGCCGCGCAGAAGTCGTGAAGGCAACAATCTCGACGCCAAATGCAAGGCTTTGCGTAACTGGCTGAAGGATTTTTCGGCACTCGATGAGCGTCCGCCAACCGATGTAAAAGTATGGGGCCAGTTCATGGTTTACGCATTCGTCTTTGGCATTGCGAGCGAAGTCATTAAGTCGCTCCAAATGAAGGTGCCCGAGATGTTCCAAGATGACGGTACGATGATGGTTGGATATGTACCATGGTGGTTCTGGTATAGCACTTCGTATGGGGCGCATGGAAACGTGATGCCATCCGCAGGCGATATGCTACAAACTTCGGTTGCCAATACGATTGGCACAGCAAGTGCAGCTATGTCAGCAGCAGAAGGCAACTTCAGTAGCGGCGGCGGATTCGGCGGTGGCTTCTCAGGTGGGGGCGGCGGCGGATTCGGTGGAGGCGGCGGTGCACGCTAGTCTTTTATCGTGATAAATTTCGCGCTGGATGGAAAGTTCTTTCTTTCGCTATCCAGCGCGTTTATAATGCCGCCTTATGGAAACGAATGGAACATCTTCTCAGACAGGTGCCGGTAAGGTTTTGCCGAGTGCTGTCTATAAGCTTATGATTGTTGCCGCCACGGTGATTTGGGGCTTGAGCTTTGTTGTCATGAAGGACGCGGTTGATGTTTTGCCACCTGCGTACCTCATTGGCATGAGGTTCTTTGCTTGTGGGTTGATTCTTGCTGCTATTTTCTTCAAACGGTTGAAGGCACATTTTAATCGTGAGCACATTGTTTACGGCTGCTTTCTTGGCGTCCTTATCTTTTTGGCGTTTTGGGTGCAAACGACAGGGCTAACCGATACGACGCCTGGTAAAAATGCGTTTCTTACGGCAACGTATTGCGTGTTGGTTCCATTCATTTGGTGGATGGTCGCACGCAAAAAGCCAACTGCTTACAACATTGTGGCTGCTCTGCTGTGTATTGGGGGCGTTGGTCTTGTGTCGCTCCAAGGATCGTTTTCCATGCGGTTTGGCGATTACATGACGCTTTTGGGATCAGTTCTTTTTGCAATCCACATCGTTTATGTGGCAAAACTTTCAGAAGGCCGTGACATTTTGACGCTCACGGTATGGCAGTTCTTGTTTGGTGGTATTTGCGGAATTATTGCTGGCGCACTGTTTGAGGTATTTCCCCCCATTGAAGTGCTGTTAGAGCCTTCGTTTCTCTTTAATATGGTGTATCTCGTTGTGTTTGCTTCATGCATTGCCCTTGTCTTTCAAAATGTTGCGCTTGCTAACATTCCTCCTGCACAGGGTTCTCTGTTTTTAAGCCTTGAATCTGTGTTTGGAGTGCTGTTTTCCGTTATGCTGTATGGGGAGGAGCTGAACCTAAAGCTTGTAGCTGGGTTCTGCTTGATCTTTGTCGCCATCGTGGTAAGTGAGACGTTTCCTCTGAAGGGAGTACCATGGCTGAAGAAAGAAAAGATAATATCATCCTGATTGGCATGCCCGGTGCGGGTAAATCAACGCTGGGTATCGTGCTGGCCAAGATCCTTAATTACGACTTCATGGATGCCGACCTGGTTATTCAGAATCAGTGCGATAAAACGCTGCAGAAACTCATCGATGCATGTGGTCCAGAAGGCTTCATCGAGGTCGAAAACCAAATCTTGCGAGATCTTGAAGCTACAAAAACCATTATTGCAACGGGTGGCTCGGCGGTCTATTCAGACGAAGCCATGGCACATCTTTCGTCCATTGGACGTATTGTCTATTTGCAGATCTCGTTCGATGAACTGGTGAATCGCCTGCATGACCTACAGGAGCGCGGCGTTGTTCTCAAAGGTGGCATCGGCATGAGTCTGCGCGAGCTCTATGATGAGCGTAAGCCGCTTTACGAAGAGTATGCGGATGTTACGGTAGATGTTGATAATCTTACTATTACCGCTGCGGCTCGTAAGGTTGCTGCTGCGCTTTCGTAGCTCACGAAGGAGATACCATGTCTGATCAGGTAGAAACTGCTCCCGTTAAGCCCGTTGTAACAATTGACGATCTTGATAAGCTTGATATTCGCGTTGGGACTATTGTGCTTGTTGAAGATGTCGAAAGCTCCAAGAAGCTGATTAAGATGACGGTTGATTTTGGGGCGTTTACTCGCACAATCCTTTCGGGCATGAAAGAGGAGCGAGAAAATCCCAAAGCAGAAATCGAGGGCAAGCAAGCTCTCTTTGTTGTGAATCTTGCGCCGCGCAAAATGGCGGGCGAGCTTTCTGAAGGCATGATCTATGACATCGGCTACGAAGACGGTATTGTTCCTGTCCTCGCTGTGCCAGAAAAGATAGTCCCAAATGGGGTTCGGTTGGGCTAGATGTTTTGCTAGAGGCTAAGCAGTACGCTTGAGATATTCTGCAATTACATCAACCAGATCATCGACTGAAAGAGTGCCGCCTTTTACGCATAGATCGTAATTCTTGGCTTCGCCCCACTTTTTATCGGTGAAGTAGCGGTAGTAGGTCTCACGGCTTTTATCGATTTTGGTGATGCGTGTCTTAGCTTCGTTTTCATTCAAGTTGTTGCGGCACATAACTCGACTGATGCGGTCGGGCATTGGTGCGCTTACGAAGATGCTTACAAGACCTGGATACTCAGAAAGAATTGAGTCGGCACATCGCCCAACAATAACGCAGGCCCCTTCCTTGGCAGCTGAGCGAATGGTGTCCACCTCAGCAAGGTGAATTTTTGAAGCGATGGGCTGCTCAAGATCGGATCCCGTGAGAAATCTATTGGGCGTGAAAAGAAATCGATTTAACAATTTTTCATCGTGTGCTTCGACAACCTCATCACATAGTCCGCTTTTTTGAACGATGCGATTGATGAGCTCTTTGTCGTAATAGGCCACCTCGAGTTTTGCTGCGAGTTTTTCACCAATTTCGCGACCGCCACTCCCGTATTCGCGACTAATTGAAACAACGAGGTTTTCCTTCATGATTTTCTCTCTTTCACCCAAAGATTGCTGCTCGAGCTAGGGCTCGAAAACGTGTATCTGCGTAAGTGGTGTAGATATTGTAACCTTCCTTGTCCATTAATGGATTTGAAACCCCCGTATGCCCAGATACGTGTGTTAGGATAGCTCCTTGCCTTTTGACGAGAATTCATCGTCGTCGATCATCCGAATACCGAAATAGGTGCAAGCATGTCAGAAGTCGCCAGCGCGCAAAAAAAAGCTAATCAGTCCCCCGATCGTTTGGGAACAATGAAGATAGGAAAGCTCCTGTTGGAGTTTTCTATTCCCGCTATCGTGAGCATGATTTTCAACTCACTTTACAACGTAGTTGATACGGCATTTTTGGGGCACGCAGTAGGCGATGTTGGCATTGCGGTTACAACCCTTGCCATGCCCGTTATGACAATCCTTATGGGATTTTCAATGCTTGCAGGTCAAGGCGGTAATGCGCTGACGGCCATTCAGCTTGGCGAAGGTCGTAAGGATTTGGCCGAAAAAACGCTTGGCAACTCGGCAACTCTGCTGGTTGGTCTTGCAATCCTGGTTGCAGTGTCGGCACTCGTTTTTATTGATCCGCTGCTTGCCTTGGTTGGTACTCCCGGAGACCTCTATGCGCCAACTAAGGCGTTTGTGCAGATCATTTGCTTCGGCTTCATCTTTCAATCGCTTGGCATGGGACTTAACAACTTCCTTCGTACCGCAGGCAAGCCGATGCTCGCACTGTATACCATGGTGCTCGGTACCACTATGTGTATCGTTCTCAACTTTCTGTTCGTTATGGTGTTCGGTTGGGGCGTCGAAGGTAGCGCGGTTGCAACAATTCTTGGTCAAGCATGCGGCATGGCTCCTGTGCTTTGGTATTTTGTTTTCAATAGGAATGCGGCGTTTCGTTTGCGCCTCTCAAGCATGGTTCCTGATGTGCGGCTCATGGGTAAGATCTTGAGCCTCGGCCTTGCTTCGTTTGTCATGCAGGTTGCCGCAACGGCGGTGACTGTTGTGCTCAATCAGCTGCTCACTATTTATGGTGCACAGGATCCGTTGGGAGCAAAGGGTGCGCTTGCTGCAATTGGTGCAGCCAATAAAGCCATCATGTTCGCCATTATGCCTGTTATCGGCCTGATTATGGGTTCGCAGCCTATCATCGGTTACAACTATGGCGCGAAGAATTGGCAGCGCGTGCTTGATACGGTGAAGCTAGCATCGCTGTGGGCAACGGGTCTCATGGTCTTCTTCTGGATCCTTGTACATGTTATTCCTGGACCGATTATTGGCGTTTTCGGCATTTCGGGCGAGCTGGAAGAATTTGCGATTACTGTCCTAAAGCTTGATACCCTTGTGCTGCCCGTTGTTGGCTTTCAGATTGTTGGATCAAGCTATTTCCAGTCAAGTGGACAGCCGTTTAAGTCAGCGGTGCTTGAGATGAGCCGTCAGGTGATTTATCTGATTCCCTTGCAGATCATTTTCCCGATGATTATGCCTGCTTTTGGTATTTCGGCGCTGGTTGCTATCGTGCTTGCAATACCGACTTCGGACTTCTTGGCGGCGGTAACCACAGCGTTTTTCGTGTGGCGCGAAGTGAAAAAGCTGAGGCGCTGGCGCGATGAAGCGCGCGAAAAGGAAAAGTGTCAGGCCTTCTTACGTGCTTAGAGGCCTGACATTCACGTGTTAGATTTGGGGTTTATCGCTCAGTGATCGGATCAATCGGCGGAATATCCCAGTTGTCATCGGCAAGACGAGGAGCCATATCGTCTTCGCAACCAGCGGCCTTAAGACGGGCGAAGTAATCGCGCGTCTCTTTCGCCACGACCCCTGAAAGCGCGATAAGCGCGATCATATTTGGGATTGCCATGAGGCCATTGAAGATGTCGGCGATGGTCCAAACGGCTGCGACGGTCATGTAGGGGCCAATGAATACAGCGGCAATGTAGAGCCAGCGATATACGGTGACGCTTTTCATGTTGCCGTTGCTGAAATATTCAAGACAGCGCTCGCCATAGTAATCCCAGCCAAGAATAGTGGTAAAGCCAAACAGCACCAAGCATGCCATCAGGACAAATGAGACAATCTCGGGTGGCAAAAACGGCAAACCTGTCTGGAATGCCGCGGTAGTTACTGCGGCACCTTCAAGTCCAGGAATTTGATAAGCACCAGTCATGACTAAGGCAAGGCCCGTCATCGAGCAAACGACAATGGTGTCGAGGAACGTTCCCGTCATCGACACAAGACCCTG
The DNA here is from genome assembly GCA_036638175.1 of Raoultibacter sp. Classification (GTDB taxonomy): domain Bacteria; phylum Actinomycetota; class Coriobacteriia; order Coriobacteriales; family Eggerthellaceae; genus Raoultibacter. Next base: position 8,617 of record JAVWLC010000031.1, read on the forward strand.
GCGCACGGGTTCTTTGGTTTGCGCTGCTGCCGCTGCGATAGGAGCAGAGCCAAGACCTGCTTCGTTTGAGAAAATGCCGCGCGCGATACCTTTTTGCATGGCGATGATAATTGCTCCGAACATACCACCGGCAACTGCTTGTAATCCGAAGGCGCTTTCAATGATGGTGACGAATGCGCTAGGTAGTTTGTCAATGTTGGCAATAATAAGAACAAGCGAAAATCCAACATAGAGGACCACCATCGCAGGGATAACGCGCTCGGATACTTTTGCGATACGCTTCAGGCCGCCAATAACAACAAGGCCAACGAGTACCGCAAGAACAAGACTGCCGATAACCGTTGCAATCGAGTAATCCATTCCGAGGATGGAGACAGTGAAAGATTTCTCAGGATCAAAGAACCCAGTAATGGCGGTAGAAATCGAGTTTACCTGCGTGAACGTGCCTATACCAAACAGGCCAACGCACATGCCGAAAAACGCGAAGATCTTTGCAAGCCAACGCCACTTTTGACCCATGCCGCGCTCGATATAGTAAAACGGGCCGCCGAGCACATGTCCGGTTTTCTTATCGATGCTGCGGTATTTTACCGCGAGCAAACCTTCCGAAAACTTCGTAGCCATGCCGAAAAGTGCAGCCAGCCACATCCAAAACATTGCACCAGGACCACCTGCGACGATGGCTGTTGCAACACCAACGATATTGCCTGTGCCGATAGTGGCTGAAAGTGCGGTACAGAGTGCACCGAAGCTCGTGACTTCGCCTTCACCACCAGTCTCATTCTTGATCATATAGCGGAGCGCTCGTGGGAGCTGTCGAAATTGTACACAGCGTAAACGAACGGTCAGAAGAATGCCTCCAAAGAGGATGAGGACCATGAGCGGAATGCCCCAGATCCAATCGTCAATAGTGACAAGTATGTCATTGATAGTACTGAAAAACGAATCCACGGTGCGCCTCTCTCAGGTGGTAATACTGTTATGGCTGGTGAAAGCCATAGACAAATCTATCACTTTAGCGTGAAAAAGTGAATACGCAAAGTTGTGGACGTACGAGGTTCTCTCCAGATAGATGGTCTTTTGATCGTATGTTTAGTTCGAAGATTTTGCGGCTATAAACGTTTCAGCATTGTTCTTGAGACGATCAAGAACGTCAAGAAACGTATCGATCTCAGCTTGATCGATATCAGTAACGAGAGCTTGTGCGGCCTCTTCGGCAGAAGGCTCAACTTTTTTGAGAAGTGTTTTTGCCTCGTCGGTGAGCGTAATGATGTAGGCACGACGGTCTTTTTCATCACGCGTACGCACGATAAAGCCCTTGCGCTCAAGGGTGTCGAGGTAGCGTGTGATAGTAGCTTGTTCTTTTCGAGTAAGATCAG
>JAVWLC010000031.1:10018-11080 GCA_036638175.1 Raoultibacter sp.
CAAATTCCTTAAAAGAAACTTCAAGCGTGCGGTGAAGGGATCGCTGAGCGTCATAGACTTTGTAGCCGATAAATTGATTGTGTTTATTGGGCATAACAACCTTATTCTGGCGGGCCACCGTAGCGGCAAGGAGGTTATTAACTTGGCAATGGTTTAAGCATGAAACAATTGCCAAGTTAATAATGACACCAACAAGTAACCACAATCGAACTTACTCCGTCAAGCAACTAGGAAAACATTAGCTGAAACTCCACGCTTATACATTCATTCGTACAGCAGCGAGAGCTTCCATAGGGGATATAGGTGGAGTAATTTTTGCTTGTTTGGGAGTAATTCATTATTCAGCTGGTCTTATACAACGAATGATTCAGTTGTTTATCCTCAAAATAGAATAAAATAACTTGTTGAACTAATAATCTCACTTAATATAATTAGCATTGCAAGTATTAACCCACTAAGCATCGGTCGGCGGACTGGGTTTGTACTGAGCTTTACGAGGAGGTAAAGGAGGAGAGATGTCACTTAAGATGAGTCGTCGAGGTTTCTTGCAAGCTTCGGCAGTGGCTTCAGCTTCGACATTGCTGCTAGGATCTGCATCCGCTGCAGCTTTTGCCGAGGGCGATGAAAAAGCCACCACTTCTACCGACGATGTCCAGAAAATCCCGAGTGCATGCCGCCAGTGTTACGGGCGTTGTGCGTTGTTCGGGCATGTGAAAGATGGACGCGTCATGAAGATCGAGGGCAACCCCGATCTGTTTTCTGAAGGCACGCTTTGCTCGCGTGCGTTCGCCATTCCCCAAGGTATGTACAACCCGCTTCGCGTGCGCTATCCCCAAAAGCGCGTCGGCGAAAAGGGCTCGGGGCAGTGGAAGCGCATCACGTGGGAAGAAGCATACGAAGAAGCAGCAGAACGCTACACGAAAATTGGCGAAGAGCATGGCTGGCACACGATCGCGCACCAGTACGGTACAGGTCGCGACATGTTGCAATTCCAAGCCATCAACAAACTATGGCTTGAACTTGGCTCAACGGCCACGTTTGGCGTTGGTAACCTCTGCTGGG
>JAVWLC010000031.1:11090-12829 GCA_036638175.1 Raoultibacter sp.
CTTGTATGGCGATGAGACGCAGTACACGGGCTGGGACGGCAATAACACAAATTGCATCCTGATCTGGTGCCGCCAAGAACGTTCGCGTGGCTATTACGACTGGTTGACCGTCAAGCGTGCGCAAGAGCGTGGCGCAAAGGTTATCTGCGTTGATCCGCGCTTCACCTGCACGGCTTCCAAGGCTGACCTGTGGCTACCTATTCGCCCTGGTTCTGACATGGCACTTGTGCTTGCCTTCATCAACGAAATCATCAAATCAGACAAGTGCGCCGAAGACTTCGCGCGCTACTACACCAATGCACCGTTCTTCATCGACGAAGAGGGCACGGGCTACCAACTTCGTCAATCCATGATCGAAGAAGGCGGCTCCGATGAGCTCTATCCTGCTTGGGATGAGGCTCATGACCAGCTGATCTTCTGGTCAGGCGACTGGCAGAACAAGCAAGAGCTCGGTGGACCAAAAGCCTTCAAGTGGCTCGATGCCGAAGGCAACATCGTTGCTGATGCAAAGCCTGCGCTTTCCGGTTCTCGTGAGATCAACGGCAAGACCTATCGTACATCATGGGATATTCTTGTTGAGCATGTCACCCCTTGGACCATCGCACGTGCTGCAGAATTCTGCGAGCTTCCCGAAGACAAGATCCGCGAAGCGATCGATATCTACATTGAGGCAAGCCCCTCTGCATGCTTTACCCGTGGTCAGAAGGTTGAATTCTCGATCAACACCTCAGGTATTTCTCAGGCGTTCACCATTATGATGGCGCTTGCGGGCAACTTTGATACCAAGGGCGGCCAGAATATTGGACGCGAGCCTGCAACGGGTTATGACTCATTCATGTTTGATGTTGTACCGAATCAGCAAGGTCGCATGGGCAAACGTCGCCTCGAAACGGCGCGCAATATCAAGAAGCTTTCGGTTTGCCAGAATACAGGCTTCCAGGACATTCTTGTTGCCGATGACGCAACAGGCGAGCTGAAAGAAACCGTACAAAACTCTGGTGGTCAGGTTATTTATGGTCAGCAGGGTGGATTCGATGCAGTGACTACCAAGGCTATGGCCAAGGGCGATCCGTTCCAGATCTATGGCTACTGGCAGCAGACTTCTGAGCCGATCTTGTCCATTGAAGGTGGACATGAGATTGTCGAAGGATTTATGAACCTCGATTTCTTCGTGAACGTCGATATCTTCATGACTCCTTCAGGTGAGCTTGCTGACATTATCTTGCCAGCAGCACATCCCAACGAAGTTGACCGCGTCGAGTGGGCTCACTCTGGTCACGGATACCCCACAAGCCACACGTATCTTATTCGTCAGCCTTTCCATGCGCCTCTTGGCGAATCAAAGGATGACATGGATATTTGCTTTGAATTTGCGAAGTACATGGATGTCGATATGTTCTGGAAGGACAAGTACGAGTTCTTCGACTATATCGTGAAGGGCCCTGCTACGTTGCCTCCGCAGTTGTCATGCGAAAACTTCGAAGACTTCCGTAATCGCATCAGCGTGACGGGCGTTCAGATGAGCGACGTCAAGGGTGCTCCGAAGTTTGAAACAGGCTTCATGCGCAAGACGAGCGACTTCCGCCCTGGCTTTAACACGATGTTCCGCGGCAATAAGATGGGATCGGTCTATCGCTTCCCGGGCACCACAACGCCCGACGGCAAGAAGATTCCGCCACATCCGCAGTCAGACAACGGCAAGATGGAAATGTGGTCCGAAGACTTGTTGCTCTATGGCA
>JAVWLC010000032.1:0-12797 GCA_036638175.1 Raoultibacter sp.
TTCATGCTTTGACAAAATTCGTTACGCCTAGGACCACCTTGAGTATTGATAGTAGTCAAAGCCATTTCGATCGCGTAAAACGGACCTGTTTCAACAGGCGCCATCGTTTTGGCGGTACGTGCAAATTCTGGATCTTCACCTGATGCGGCATATCCGTTGTATGTATCAACTGTTGCCTTTAGCGCAGCTGGGTCGAGACCCGATATTTTTGCACCAGAAGGAGCTGTGCCCTCGATCTTGGCCGCAAGTTCTTCGATAGTGGACCCCTTGAATATCCACCCTTTTTGAACAGCCTCTTCGTTATTCCAATCGTCAAGATAGCCCTGTACTCCACAGTAAGAGTTCTTGCGAGTCACTCGCGTTGATCCCCCATAAATCGGTCCCGCCTCAAAAGCGGTTTGATCGAAGACCAGCCAAAACGGCATGTTAGTGAACTCGTAGCTTTTGAGATCCATGTTCACATAAGTCTGATGGTGCCGCCCAAATTTCGGTTCGTGTGAGAAAAACTCTGTCTCGCAGATATAGCGAGAAGCCTCCTTGTTAACAAGCAGGAAGTTGTAAACTCCTGTAGGAAGAAACGTGTTGTTATCATTTGTTACAGCACACTCAACTTCCTCGGAAGCAAGGCGGTAGCACAGATTGCCCCACTCAACTCCGTTAAGATGCCACATTTGTGCACCTACAGCGGTACACATGGCAATACCATCTCCCGTGTTGTACTTCGTCCCCCAAGGCCATAAACGTACACCCCACTCGGTGTAATAACCTTGCATAAGCGGATTGTTCTCAAAACCTCCGCACGCCATAATAACGGCTTTATTAGCCTTGATCGTGCGCTCATTTCCTTCGGCATCCTGAGCAACAACTCCAACAATCTCTTTGGTCTCGGGGTTTTGGATCAAGCTCTTCGCTGGCGTTGCAAGGCGAATATCTACTCCCTTGTCAGTCGCAATCTCGTGAAAATTAGCCCACAGCTCTGCGCCGCCCCCGTCACCACGCGCGCTATACCAGTTTGTTCCGATGGCACGAGACGGATCTTTGTAGTCGCGCTCTTCGGTTGCAAGCTCAAGACCAATTCCTTCAAGCCAATCGGGCATTGCCATTTCGTGCTCAGAGAGTGTCTTGTACATAAGCGCAGCGTCTTCAGGCATAGCACCCATATTGAAGTGCGCCCACTTTTCAAGCTGCTCATTGAGATCATTGGGCTTGAGGCTTGACTGAATTTGTCCAGTCGAACAACCAAAGTTTCCACCGTCTGGATTGGGTGACTTCTCAAGAACAATTACGCCAAGACCCTCTTCTACACCAGTTATTGCTGCTGTTACACCCGAAGCTCCATAGCCTACGACAACAAGGTCAGTTTCCTCGTCCCACTTTTCTGGCATCCAGAACGCTTTAGTTGGCTCCGACGAACACCCCACAAGCCCTACCGTTCCTAGCGCAGCAGCGCCAACTGCAGCAAAACCTGCTTTCTGAAGAAAACCCCTTCTTGATACTTGATTCATAGCACTCTCCTCTTCCTTGGTTCAGCAGGTCGATGTAATACTGCAATCTTTAGCAGCCCGACCTGCCCGACAGCCACAAGACTAGGATCGTTACTCGAAAATGTCAGCCGCACGAACAGGATTGATCACCCATACTTTCGGTGTGGTTCTTTCGTTTTGCCTGATGAAAGGGCGGGCATCGAAACGCAATCTAGCTCCGTTAATGATGATTCGAAAAGACCAGTGTCCAACAGCAACGATCTTTTACTTCCCAGCAGGTATACTTGATCCAGCAAAGATTTCGCAAATCGAAGGCATCGGGGGGTCAATGGAGCGAGCGCGTCCGCATGATTCACTTTGGACGAGGGATTTCCTTCTCATTGCCGTAGTCAACTTCTTAATCTTCAGCAGTTGGCAGACAATGCCGTTCGTACTCCCCGTCTATCTGCAATCACTTGGCGCAGACGACGTTGTGCTCGGCTGGGTGACAGCGGTCACAACTATTTCAGCTCTTTTGATCAGACCCTTCTGCGGCGCAATTCTCGATCGCTTCGGAAGAAAGGGCATCTTCCTTTCTGGCATCATTTTCATGGGGCTCGCGTCGATCGCTTTTGAATTCATCCCTTTTATCGGCGCTATTCTTGCGTTGAGGTTCATTCACGGTCTTGCTTGGGGCATCACAAGTACGGCAAGCCAAACAATAGCAAGTGACATCATTTCACCAGAGCGCTTCGGCGAAGGCATGGGGCTTTTCGCCCTGTCCGCAAGTCTCGCGCTTGCCATTGCTCCGGGTATATCCCTTGAATTCTTTAACGCTGACGGCCTTACCCCAGTTATTATTATTGCCGTCGGCACACTCGTTCTCGCGCTTAACCTTGCGCGATTCCTTCGATATCAGCCAATTAAAAAGACAACTGCTATTAGCTTCAAAGGAATGATAGAGCGCTATTCGCTCCTTCCATCGGCCATCGTATTTTTCCTCACAACGTGCTATGGAGCGCTGGTAACATTTCTTGCTATTCATGCATCAGCACAAGGTGTCGAAAATATTGGGCTGTTCTTCACAGCCTATGCTATTGCTGTTGCGGTTTCGCGCCCTTTGCTCGGCCGTATTGTTGATCGCAGGGGATACGCCATCATCCTGTTGCCCGGATTGGCTTTTATGGTGCTTGCTCTTGTCCTGCTTTCGCAAGCCGATTCAACCGTATTGTTTATCGCTGTTGCCTTGCTTTACGGCAGTGGCTTTGCCGCCTGTCACTCTACCTTGCAAACGATGGCAGTGGCAGGTGTCCCACCTGAACGGCGAGGTGCAGCAAACGCAACGTTTCTCATTGGCTTTGACAGCGGTATTGGGGTGGGGTCAATCGTATCGGGATTACTTGTTGGAGCCTTTGGTTATGCAGGAATGTTCCTTGCTTTTGCTGCAATGCCCGTAATAGCGGGAGTAGTATTTCTCGCCTTCGCACGTAAAAGAAAACCGCCGAGGCTTGCTGCTCCGGCGGTCGATAGTAAAAAACAGGTATAAAGTTTTCGTACCTTTGCGCGATTACAGCCCAAGCGCTTTTTTGAGTGCAGACACTCGACGACGCGAGACGGGAATCTTCTCTTCCGAACCGTCAAGCGTCAATAATAAAGTGCCACCTGAAACCGATTCAATCTCTTCAACAAGCGAGAGATTTACTAAGTAGCCGCGATGAACACGGAAAAATCCGTGACCATCAAGACGCTTCTCCAGTTGAGCCAAGCTCACGGTAGAGAAATAGCGATCCGTATCAGTCTGCAGGTACGCATAGTCATCGCGCGCCATAACAAAGCGAATCTTATCGATGCCGATGAGAATTTTCTTGCCACCTTTTTCAACAGGAATGCGCTCAGAGCGCTGTGCCTGTGCGTGCAAAGAAACGTGCTCGCGAACGCGAGCAATGGCTTGCGAAAGCCGTTCAGTCTCAACGGGCTTCACCAGGTAGTCAATTGCATTTACCTTAAAGGCATCAAGCGCAAATTCACTGTAGGCGGTAACGAACACAACCGCGGGGGGAAACTTCAAATGTTGCAGAGCTTCGGCAAGCTGCAATCCCGTTGCTTCGGGCATGTTCACGTCGAGAAACATCACATCACAAGGATATTCCTTGAGCTTCTCAATGGCTTCGCGAACGCTCGCGGCTTCAGCAGCCACTTCAGTCTGACCGAGTTCGTCCAACAGATATTTGAGCTCCGACCGCGCAGGCGCTTCGTCATCAACGATCATTGCTTTCAACATGAGGCCTCCAACCGTTTTACAAAGCTTTCGTAGCGTACTTCCATTATAGGGCAACTCTCTTTCATCGTAAGCGAATTGCCCCCGAGACACTATGCCCATTATGTGAAATTGTGCCGAAGGGTGCAGAAATACAGGTTAAAAAGACGTGAACCCAAATGTTTCAAGTACGTATTTCGGCACCATAAAACGAATTGTCTTTTCAGGATCAACCATCTGACAAATTTTGACATCTGCTACAAGCGAGAAAAGCATGACGAGTTCATCTTCAGGTGTTCCTGTTGCTTGATGAACAAGACGCACCATGTCATGAACTGCAATTTCTGCTGCCTCATCGAGCGTTTCCGCCGAAGCGATAGTGCCAAAATGTGTCTCATTTTCAATCAGGGGATTCGTGATGCTTTTCTCGGGCAATGCCGTCAACCTCACGGTTGCATAGCCAGCAACCTCTGCACCCGAGACGCTTATTTCACCATCTCCCATAACAGCATGCATATCGCCGCATCCAAAAAGAGCACCGTCAGCCGCAACAGGGAAATACACCGTTGCGCCCACCGCGATAGCCGTGTTGTCCATGTTGCCACCATGAGAACCTGGCGTTCCACAGTTTACAGAATCTCCCTGCGGAGCCACACCAATAACGCCAATCATCGGATTAAGGGGAATAGAAAGCGCATCATTCCAGATAAGCTTGCCGTCCTCAATTGCGCACACATGGGTCGACCACGCATTGAAGAGGTCTCCGCATACGCCTTCATCTTTACCTGTACATGAAGCTGTTTGGTCATCAAGCTCAATCGCAAGAATTTCTACCTTAAGGGTGCCACCCGCACAAGCTCCTTCAACAAAGATAGGACCGGTAGCTGGATTTATTTCGTCCCAATCAATCTCTTCAAGTTCGTCCTCAGGACGTCTCACCTGATTGCTAAAACAGTCTTTCGTGCGAATGCGCACGGTTTCACCAGATGCAATGGTAAGAACTGGCTCGAGATCTTTAGAGAAGGCAAAAAGTACTTGGTTATCACTCAACTCATGCATGCACATTCCTCTTTCATCCGTTTCCTCCTGCCCTGCAGACAGGTGCGACGCAGGGTCGCATAAATCCAACATACGCTTGCCGCAAACCTAAGTCATCTTCATTCAGGTTAACCTAAATCAGGAAACTCACGTATTGCACCATTTTTGAGCACAAGTGTAACTTTTGTTCCTGCGCCCAGTTCGCTTTCAATTTCCATGTGCGTACCAGGGCCGAAGTACCCACGTATGCGATCGTTAACGTTCTTGACCGCAATGCCGAGACCCTTCGATGACTGTGGATGCAAAATGTTCATGCGAGCCTCATCGGTCATTCCGACTCCATTATCGCTCACACAAACCAAGACATCGTTTCCTTCGCAAACGCCCGTAACTTCTATTTCGAGCAATCCCTCTGAAGGCATAGCGTGACGTACCGCATTCTCAACCAAAGGCTGGATAAGAAACGGTGGGATCATCATGTCCTCAACTTCAGGCTCAACGTCTACGTCAATACTGACACGATCCTCGCCAAACCGAGCCACCTCAAACGAGAAATAACGCAATGTTTGCTCAAGCTCTCGTGCGAACAAAATTAGTTCTGCCGAGTCTTCAAGGGTTCGCCGATAGAACACAGCAAACTCTCGAAGGAGAATGCGCGCCTTTTCTGGGTTTGTGCGAATAAGCGAAGCGATCGTGTTGATAGTGTTGAACAGAAAGTGAGGGTTGATCTGGCTTTGCAGCGCCTTAAGCTCCATGCTTGTTGCAAGCTTTGTCTGCTGCTCAAGAGCGGCAGCTGCCATCTGCGTGGAAAGCAACTTCCCAAAACCTTCCGCCATCGACTTTTGTGTTTCGCTAATATGGCGCGGTTTGCGATAGTAAAACTTGAGCGTACCTTCAACGTGCCCGCCCATTGCAAGCGGGACAATGATGGCTGCCTTGATGCTTGTTTCGGTGGGAAATCCAATATCTTCAGTGCTCAAAAGGATTCGCATTGATCCATCGGTGAGTGTAGCATGCGTGGCATGCGTTCGAATTTCACTGCCCGTTGGATTTCGCTCCTGCTCAAGACCTGCATAACCGAGAATCTGATCCTTGTCAGTGATCGCGATAGCAATGGCACCAGTCGAAGGAAGCAGCAAGCGGCAAACTTTCTGTGCCGAAACTTCATTGAGACCTGCTTTCATACAGGCAAGCGTCTGACTGGCAAGCTTAAGCATTGCATCCGATTGACGCGCACGAACGCTGTCGGGATCCATGAGCAGCCGAATAACCATAACCAGTGAGAACGTGAACACAATGCCCGCACCCACCATAATGCCAATATTTTGATTCGGCCAAACAATCGCCCACAGCAAAATCAAGCCCGACAAAACCACAAAGGTGAACATAAGCATTTCCAACGTAAAAAAACGAGGAAAGGTCGAAGACTGCTCACGTTTTGTAGCTTTTTGTTGGTCTGCCATGCTCAAACCCCTTATGTTAGCTGAGGATTCCTGTTTCATTCAAAACGAGCAACACAGCTGCAAGAATAAGGAATCCACCGAAGATAAATCGTAGTATACGCTCTGGGACCTTGCGAACGAGCTGCGCTCCGATAACCGCACCAGGAATCGAGCCGACCGCAATAGCAATACCTGCGGTGTAATTAATATTGCCAAGCAATCCTTGCTGTATAACACCTGGAATGGCAAGAATCATCACGGCAATAAGTGATGTACCCGAAGCCTTCTTCATAGGAATTCCCACCAAAGAAAGCATGAGCGGAACCATAATAAAGCCGCCACCCACCCCGACATATCCCGAAGCAAGACCTGCAACCAACCCAATTGCGGCGCCTAGTACCAACTGTTTACGGGAAAGTTTCTCAGAAGCAGAATCACTGCCAGAGCCATCACTTGGCTCAAGCGCGGAAGCAACAACAGTCGACGCATTCGTCACCGAAGAATCCGTTGGTGCTGCCTTTGAGTCCGTAGCTTTTTGCTCGGGCTTCGTGTTGAAGGCTTTCCGCAGCATACTAATCGCGGAGTAACCCACAATGAGCGCCGCCGTTGTCATAATCATCCAGGACGAAGATTTGGTTGCAAGCCATACTCCCAAAGGAGATGTGCAAGCACCCCCAATTCCTGCCGCAAGACCAAGAGAAACAATGCACGTTTTATTGCGCACATGAGAAACTGCTCCCGATATCGATGTTGGAATAATCGTAAACAACGATGTTGCCGTTGACATAATCGCACTCATATCAAACGCAAGTCTAAAAATCGGCACCATGACGGTGCCCCCACCGATGCCAAGCATCCCCGACAGAATGCCAATGCCAATACCTACAAGAACAGGCAAGACAAACGTTATAAATAGGTCCATCGGTACCGTGCTTCTTTCGCCTCGAAAACCAGTGCTTTCATTATCGCACTGTGCCCTGAGATCTTTAGAAGATCAGGACATCCGTTGCTGCTTCTTTACGATTTTACTTTGCGAATTAGTCCGCTATATTAAGACGAATCTCAGTTGTTGAACCAGGATCAATGCCTGCAACGCCGCCCGTTTCGTACTCGTGTGCTGCCCCGCCTTGCCCCACACGAGGACCAGCTTGGCGATGCTGCGAAGACTGTACGAGGGCTGTTCGCAGTATCTTATCGTTTTCAATGCGCGCCATGAGTTCAGGCCACACAAACTGGAATTCAAAATACTTCGAGCAATTGCGCTGGGCATACGTGACCGCTTCACCTGTTGCCGCCTTAGCGGCCTTGCGATACGCCTTCTTATCGGGACGCGCAAGACTCCGCAAAAATGCCGTCGTGCGAATGCGGCTCCGAATGCCTGGCTCAAGAAATGGACCAGGATACGGCTCCAGCGAAGATGGCTTTACCTGCATGAGATCGATTTGCGTGCGGCTATATTCCATCTTTCGATATTCATAGAGCCAGCGGAAAATATCCTGTCGAAAGCGCGTACCCTCACTCGGTGTCTCAGGAGGAAGGTGCACGAGATTCCACTGATTATCAAACCAGATATCTGACCCATACATGCGCAAACCCAAAAGATAGTCGAGATCTTCGCCGCGAGGGATCCACGGGTCAAAACTTACGCGTTTAAACGCTTCTTTGTGGAGCGCCAAACAACCACCACACACGTGGTTTGAGCGAGAAAGACGCGGGCCTTTCATCGCTTTCATGATCCACTTATTGAATGCTTTGCCCTGCTGCCAAAAATGGTTGTACCACTTGTCCATGCTTTTCGAGAAATAGTTGCCCTCTGAGTTGAAGTAATATCCCGTCTTTGCCAGAATCGGAATACCCTTCTTTGTCAGCTTGCCAATTCCATACATCGCTTTTTGCAGAAAATCGGGGTCTTCGATGACCTCATCGTCATCAATAAACACGACAGAATCAAATCCGAGGGTGTTTGCCACCACAAGTCCAAGATTTCGAATTGCGCCGTATCCCGAAAGACCGATTTCTCGGCCGAGCTTTCCGAGACCAAGCTGTTCCATGCGCTGCTGGATAAGCGCGTGCTCGGGAGCTCCAATAACAACAACGTTGAGGCTTGGGAACTGCGAAGCGATCGCTTGCGCTTTTTCGGCAGCTTGGTTTTCAATCGAAGGCTCACTGACAACCAGCAAGACAATCTGACCAAGACCTTGTACCTTCTGCAAAGATTTTAAGCAACGTCCCAGTTCACCAGCTTGTGTGAGCGGAGTTGTGTGATCGTATGTAGTAAGAATATTGCCGCCCTCTTTACGACGGCGCGCCGATATATAAGTCGGTATGACGATAACCGGATTCATACACTTCCTTTATACAGTGGGTATGCGATGGCTATTGTACTTGTTTTGTCCCGACCCCGTTGCCTTTCCATCGAAATAGCAGGGCCACCACGAAGAGCGTATAACCATGGTTGTACGACCCTGCTAAAACCTATACCGTTATGCAGACTTTTTGGCCGCTGGCGCATCAACAACACGAAAACGTTTGAGAGCAGCAAGGAGCGGAAGTCCCAGCACATAGATGACCAACGCCTGTCCGATACCGGTGGCAAGCACGCCAAAAAGATACATCGGCAGGTAGGCTCCATCCAAGCTTATGGCCGTAAACGGAATAGTATAAAAACCAAGACCCTGGAGTAGCAAAGGGAGATAAGCAGGAACAATCAATGCGTTCGAAATCACAGGACCCAACAGTGCAATTTTCGGGCGTTCTCTAAACTTCCAGGCCCACAGTGCCCCAAGACACGTTGCCACACTTCCAAAGCCGACATCGAGCAAGCCAAGCGCACCAGTTCCGTTAAGAGCAATTGAGATGAGATTCGCAATAATACAGCCTATGGTTAGTCCTGGAATTGCTGCTGGGGTAAGCACAGCAAGCACACAGACCGCCTCAGAAATACGGAATTGAACGGGTCCCCAGGCCAAGCCTTGAAGCAAAAATAACGCGATCAGTGTTGCGGCAGCGTAAACTGCGGCAATCATGCCTGCCTGCGCGACGTAAGACGTCCTTTTGTTTTTCATGCTATTCTCCTTTTCCACACGGCTCCGCCGCGGGTTTTGGGCATCTAATATGACACGAGAGCAGGGCCCAACGATGCAATCGTGCTTGACAGAACCTTTGTACAACAGTTCAATCGTTCGAACAACAGGCCACCGAGTATGGCAACCTTGCGTTCGAGTGCTGAGTGATCTTACGCGATAGCGCCAAGCGCGTCAAATAGATGGAAGGACAACAAAAAAGGCAAAAGCATTGCTTTAGCAAAGACCAAGCGTTGCTTTGAAAGCCTACAAACAACATTGTTTGCTGACGGCCGCTTTTATCATGCTCTTGTTGTGATACATTGCACGATCAACCTCTTGCAGTGTTTTCTGAGCATCGTCGTTCGCGTGATAGATAACTAAACCGTAAGCAAAACCAAGATTATCTTGATTAAGCTCCTTGTTCGCATCACGCAGTGCTTCCTCAACCGCTTCCTTGTTTTTCTCAGGCGCGAGCAACATAAACTCGTCTCCACCCGTCCGGTAAAATTCTGCTGCAGCTCCAAGGTTTCGTTTAATTACTGCAACAAACTTCACAAGAGCTTTATCTCCCGCTTCATGCCCCTGCTGATCGTTGATGCTTTTGAAATCATTGATATCAAGGAGCGCAACAAGTGTATCGCTTTGCGTATTCTCTAGCTTTCCAAACGCATGCTCAAACATCTGCCGATTGTGCGCACCGGTGAGAGGATCCTTCGAGAAATAATTGATGTTTTGTAACAGGTAATACATGGCAAAACTCATAGACGAAGCACTGTAGCTCATAAAATAGAAGTCATATGTCGCCTCCAGCCACACACTCACGAGCATCATGAGCATGACGCACACAACAAAAATGCGCTCTATCCGCTTCGCTTTTGTATGAGAACTCGTCGGCCACACCACCAATAAAGCAACGTAAACGAGAGTTATAAGAAACGGGACAAGAAACAACATCCCCCGGTCATAGCTGTTGTCTGTACCAATCTCAAACACCACACCAGTAAACATGCTGACAAAACACAGCAGCACACTCAGTGCGAACGGAAGGTAAAAGAGTAAAGGCTTTTTCTCGGGATGAAATATGTTAAATAGCAGCAACGGGACAAAAGCTCCGCCAGCAAAGTTGAGAAACGATGTGAACCTTCGCACCATCCAAAAGTCTGAACCAGAGTCCATGGAAATGACGTAGTCAATGGAGGTCGCAAACATCATCACAATGTTGAAGATAGCCGCCACCGTAAATAGGCGATTCTGCTCCTTGCTGAACAGGTAGTTGTTTCTAATAATGAACAGAAGAAACAGCATCATGATGCAAGGAATTAAATATGCGCCGAAAGCTACGCCCATAACAACCTTTCTGCTGGAAAGATCAGTATAAAGCGAATCCCCCCGAAGCTTTAAAAACTCTTATCAGAAACACTAATGTCGTGTCGGGGGGTTATGAATAACAGCAGCCTCGGACTGCAGTTTAGTTACAGCCCGAGGCGGTCGAACGCATTCGCAGTGCGAAGGGAGGACGCACTGCGAATAAACGCTATTCGGCTAACAACTGCGCTTCTTCTTTCGCCGTTATCCAGCCTGTGGGGGTTTCGGCATCAGAATGGCACGACGAACAGTAATTCACTGATGCGCGATGCGCCTTGTGGCACGTTCCACAATCGATATCGCCGTGGTACTCAAGGTGCGGATTGCGTACCATGGTTGCCGTTGCATCCGCCAAATCTTCGCGGGTGAGGTTATGGCATGACTCGTTCAAACAGAAGGTATCGGATTCCAACCCACGGGCAGCTGTGAGATCACCCAATGTTGCCTCCTGCAACGGCACGCCATAACCACCTCCTACCCACGACATGCCTTCAACAATTTGCTCTTGCATTGTCGGAACATGGCAGCTGAGACAGGTTTGTCCATCAGCTCGATGAGATACCGCCATCATGCTGCTTGTATCTTCCACAGCGTTGCCCCACTTATCAACGCCGGGTTCACCGATTTCTTGTTCATAGGTTTCCACATAGGTGTTCATCGGTGTATGGCAGATTGCCCCACAAAACCCTGGCTGCTCATGCCATACCCAAAATCCCATGCCCGCCATCACAAGCACCAGCGCCAATGTGCCAACAACGATGGGCCATTTCTTCGCTTTCATGGCAGCCTCCTATGCTCGTTCAACTTGGCAAAGACCCGATTTGAACGGCGGATATCCTGTCACATGGTCGAAGTCACGCGATGTCAGTTTATTCACATTCGCTTTTTCCCAACCATGGAAGATATCTACCACACCTGGCAGCACAAGGTTCGTCACTTCCAGCTTTACTTGGATTTCACCAAGCTGGTTGAATACACGCACGTCCTCGCCGTCTTTAAGTCCACGCTCTTCGGCGCTTTTGGGGTGCAAGCGCACAATAGGTTCGGGCATAAATTGATTAAGCCACGGGCAATCACGCAGTTTCGAATGCGAATACATGGGTACACGCGAGCCGCTATTGAGTACAAGCGGATAGTCCTTTGCAATATCAGGTGTGCTCATAGGGCTGAATACTGGCTCATTGTATTCTGGCAACCCTTCGAAACCGCACGACTTCATGACCTCCGACACCAGTTCAACCTTGCCACTCGGCGTATTGAAGCCTGGTTTTCCATCCTTGCGGATTTTTCCTGTCTCGTACTTTTTAGGCTCATAAGGAGCACCACCTGGTACGGTATAGCCGTCAGGATTATCGCGTAGCATTTCCATCGTCACATCGAGACCCGTGGTGCGAAGGACCTCTTCAAGGGCTCCTTCAACGCTGCCATCGAAGCACTCTTCGCTGTATCCCAAGCGACTTCCCAGCTCCATTGCTACCTGCCAATCCTCGCGCGCTTCACCACGAGGCGTGATCACGGGTTCACGCAGATAAATCTTGCGGCCAAACACCGCGAAGGGAGCCATGCGCTCGTAGCACATTGCTGCAGGCAAAATAATGTCTACGTAGTCATGGGTCCACGGACGAATGTAGTAATCTGCGGCACAAGCAAAATCGAGCTTGCCAATCGCTTCCTGATAAATATGGCTTTGCGGCCACATCATAGCGTTTCCGCCAAACATAACCATGGCTTTGATCTTGCCTTCGTCGACATACTCAGGAAAACGATTCGTCTGCATTTGCTTCACAAACTTCGTCCACACAGGAAAGTCTTCAAGGTCATAACGCTTCTGTGCGAGATCCTTGTCGTAAAGATCTTCACGGTTGAACGCAGTCGTTGAAGCAAACAGATCGAATGGAAGCCCAGGATTGATCTGCAAACCACCAGCTACATCGAGATTGCCCGCGAGAGGAATGAGTGATGCGATAGCACGCATATTGTTGCCCGCGTTGGTGTGATGCACCTGGGGGCTCGCGCTGCTGATAAACGCGCCAGGGCTTTCTTCGCCCCAAAGCTTTGCCGCTGCTTCGATTTTCTCAACAGGTACCCAGGTGATTTCTGATACTTTTTCAGGCGTGAACTCTGCCACGTATTGCTTGTATTCTTCAAACCCGTTCGTCCAGTTTTC